>JAYUZC010000033.1:0-3008 GCA_043752045.1 Bacteroidota bacterium
TTGGTATGCTCCTTCTACGTTGCCCAAATCAAAGCGGAAACGGTCTTTATCCATCTTCTCGCCTGTCTTTGCATTCCAGAAGCGACAGGTATCAGGTGATATTTCATCACCGAGGAGTATCTCCCCTTTATGTCTGCCAAACTCAAGTTTGAAATCGATAAGTTCTATGCCGCGTTCGATGAAGAACTTCTTCAAGAGGTCATTAATCTGTAATGCTTGACTTCGGATATAAGCAATATCATCTTTCGATGCAAGTTCGAGAGCTATTGCATGTGATTCATTAATGAGCGGGTCACCGAGATCATCACGTTTATAGCTGAACTCAAATGTTGGTTCTTTGAAGGTAATACCCTCCGTCGCTCCGTAACGCTTCACGAATGAACCTGCGGCACGGTTACGAACAATAACTTCAAGTGGTACTATCTGAAGCTTCTTGATGAGCATCTCGTTATCAGATAACTGTTCGACAAGATGTGTCTTAATACCGTTCGATTCTAAATATCGGAAAAGTGCACAAGCTACAATGTTATTGACGATACCTTTGGATTCCCATGAGCCGCGCTTCTCGCCATTGAAAGCGGTTGCATCGTTCTTGAACTCCTGCACGACAACATCAGGGTCACCAACGACCGACCATACCTTTTTCGCTTTGCCTTCGTAAAGGAGCGTATCTTTAACTACTGCCATGAGTTACTGAAAGAATCCTATGTTTATACCAAACTGTGCGATAAATCCGTTGCCATTAACATCATTGAGCTTTTGTGTATCACCAAGCCCAACATCTCCATCAACTTTCCACTCACCCATCACCGTGCCTTGATAGCCGACAGATAGATTGAGCATCAGGAAGTTCGTCGGTGCAAACTCAAATATGATTCTAGGCTTATATAAGAAGAATGATGATGAATAGGTATGAGTGATATTAACGGTCGGTGAATTGAAGTCGGTACCAATATCAAAGCTCGTGCGGTTTGCCGCTTGTTTTGCTTCGATCTCAACACCACCTAAACCAAGTTCTACACCTGCTAAGATATTGAATTGGTCAATACCAAGCGGCAGTGCATAGTCAAGCATCAAACCGCCATAGCCGATTGAATAGCGAAGTGACCGTGTCAACGGCTGACCCGAAACAGTATCTGGCACACAACACTGTTCCGTCTCTCCGCCATAACCCATACCTCCGACGCGAAGGTTTGTTATCCAAGGGAATGGAAAAAATCCTTGCCCACCATAAAGGATAACGGTGTTTTTCAAATCCTTCTGGACAAAGGGTTGTGCGACGTTCTGGTTAAATGCGTCTAGATTTGGCATGAAGTATCCGACGGAGAATCCGCCGCCTATCCACCGATAGATCGGGGTTTCGTTGCGGTCTTCATAGAGTTCACTATCGAGATACGCAGTCGTGTCGCGTTCGATGCCTGTCTGTGCTAATGTTGTTCTGCCGGTTAGGGAGACAAGGAGAACAATTAAGAAAATGATAGCTCGTTTGTTCGTGTTCATACGCAAGCAAATTCAATTGTAAATTATTTCAAAATTAACAACGCTAATGCCCGATTCGTCGCACGAGGTCAGTGAAAAAGAGATAACCGAACGCCGCCCAAAACCCGAGCGCGGCTCCGTTCTTCGCCTCACGACCGATACCCTTGCCTTCGAGGGCAAAGCCATCGCCCGCCGCGATGACGGATATGTCGTTTTTATCGAAGGCGCATTGGCAAATGAGACCGTTGACGCAGAGATTTACAAAGCCAAGGGCAGTTTTGCAGAAGCAAAGCTCGCCCAGATTATAACTCCGTCTTCCGAACGTCGTCCATCCATCTGCCCTGATTTTGGTCTCTGCGGTGGATGTGCCCTGCTCCACATGAACTACCAAAACCAGCTATTTTGGAAAGAGAAACAGGTTCGCGACGTCTTCGAGCGCATTGGCAAAGTTGAGAATCCTCCGGTTTTGCAATGCATTGCAAATGAAAGCGAATATCATTACCGTAACAAAATGGAGTTCTCCTTCAGCGAAGAGCGATGGCTTACCGAAGATGAGATCGGCGGCGATACTGCTCTCGACCGGTTCGCGCTTGGGATGCATGTCAAAGGTCGCTACGACAGAGTCATGGATACCAAAGAATGCTTCATCGCTCATGCCGCTACAAAAAAAGCAATGGAAGTCGCCAGAAGTTTTGCTCGTGAAAACGATCTCCGCGTTTTCCATCCAGATAAATGCCCTGATGGTCTGCTCCGCTTTCTTGTGGTCAGAAATTCGCATCATACCAAAGAGATGATGGTCAATCTCGTGACTTCTCATTACGACGAGAAGCTTATCAAGATGTTTGCGGATCGAATGCATAATGAAGTACCCGAAACGACAACTGTCATTAATAACATCAACGGCAGAAGAGCGGGTGTTGCTGTTGGTGACAAGGAGTATGTCATAACCGGCACGGGGTTTATTACTGATAAGATAGGAGATGCAACCTACCGTATCTCCGCTAATTCATTCTTCCAGACAAATTCCGTTCAGGCAACAAAGCTCTATGAAGTTGGTCGTGCATTTGCTGACTTGAAAAGCGACGATGTGCTTTGGGACCTCTATTGCGGAGCGGGGACGATAACTCTCTTCGTTGCTCCTTATGTCAAATTCGCTCTTGGTATCGAATTAGCTCCGTCGGCTATCGCTGATGCGAAGTCGAATGCCGAGCGGAATGGTATCTCCAATGTTGATTTTGTTGCAAGTGATATTCGCAATGCATTGGTTAGCGATGAGATGCTTTCTCACTATCCGAAGCCCGATGTGATGATGATCGATCCACCGCGAAGCGGAATGCACCCTGATGTCATTCGCGAAATTCTTGAACTGGCTCCCGAGCGTATCAGCTACATCAGTTGTAATCCTGCTACACAGGCAAGGGATGTTGAACTGTTATCGGAGAAGTATGAACTGCTTGAGCTACAGCCTGTCGATATGTTTCCGCAGACCTGGCACATCGAATGTGTCGCAAAGTTGAAAAGACGTTAAT
>JAYUZC010000034.1:0-3003 GCA_043752045.1 Bacteroidota bacterium
GCACGGCGGCAGATGTCGGCTCACGAAAGTGATGTCCGCCTTGTTGGTGTCCGCCCCGAGGTCCGCTCCCTCTTGTCGCTGACCCAGCTTGACCGTGTCTTCGGTATTTACGAGACGACCGACGAAGCACTCAATGCACCGCAACTATCTTCAATGTCCGTATCCCCCTTCGGTTTGGCAACAGCCGGAGCGAATGTCCTGGCTGTCGGAACATCTACGCTTGCAGGCATTATGATGGCTGACGGGGAAGAAGACATCATTGATGATGACGACGACGATCTCGAGGACATCGAAGATGATGAGGATTATGAATATGATGAAGATGACGACGGAGACGTAGTAGAAGAAGAGGAAAAGAAAAGCGATGACGTCGTCGAGAAGAAGGAAGATGATGCCGAAGAAGAAGATGATGACCTCGCCTACGAAGAAGACGATGACCTCTTAGAGGAGCCCTTCGATGATGATTATGACGAAGATGAAGACGACGAGGACGAAGCGCTCGTGGTCTAAACTTTTAGCCAGATCCGCCCTTCGGGGCGGATAGTACTTTTGTTTATGGCATGACGATACACTTTACAAGAGCTTTCCCCTCCAGAGTCTCAAGTAATAAATAATAGTTTCCCGCAGTCTCTATCTCGAACCTGTAGTTATACTCACCTACTTCGATAAACCTATTATTCATTAAGCTTTTTACTTTTCGCCCAAGTACATCATATACTGACAGTGATACTTCCCCTGCTTGGAAAGTTGTAAAGGTTACTTCACTAATAGTATTAACCTGCATCGGATTCGGAAAGCATTCAAAATGAATTGTGTTGGAAACATCATTCGCAACTCCCAGAGCATCAGAATACTTGATGTTCTTTATGAACCAACCATCATCGGATGAACTTGAAGTCTTCAATCTAAACCGCGTCGTTGCATTCTGCCCCATAAGATGATTTATTGATACTGTTTCACCGCGAGAAGCAGATGTCAGAATAGAACCTGTCCAGTTTGGTGAATATGTTTTATTATAATATCGTACTTCGGAAAAATGAACTCCATTATCGGTTGATACTTCAACGACGGCACTATCACCTAACGCAACCAAAGCAATATGATCGAACTCCAATGTTTTTGTACCTTCGCTAATAGATACCGGAGGCAATGTAAACCATGAATTAACTTCGGACTGATAATTGACGCCTGGCAATGAATCATTCATATAACGGGATGATAACTGACCATTATATGAAGTTGTGTCCCATGCGAATGGTGTAAATGTCGTCTTTGAATCTTGAAATGATTCGGAGTACAAGTCAAGAGGATTACCAGCATAGAGCCAAACAGGAGCAGAGCGTTTTGAATCTATTAACTGTCCGGATTCCGTACGGATCCTGCATGTTGCCTCAAAGCGACTGAATGTACCCGCTACTCTTGTAAAGAATTTCTCAAACTCCAAGCCCTTCTGCCCGTCATTCGTATTGATACTATCAACAAGAATACCATCAATGAAGAAGTATATTTTCTGAAGCCCTTTTATATCTGTCCCTGCTTCGCTCTTCGATGGAACTCTGAAGGCCACGGAGAAACCATCTGTCATTGCAGCAGAAGAATGTATATCAGGCGGCAGACTTGTGATAGATGCTTTCGGAGAGAATGTTACAACTCGTCGCAAACTTGTATCAGATGATACTGTTTGTAAACTATATGTATAGGTCGTATTCGTAGCAACTGTTGAATCAATGTACTGTAGTATATCTTTGCCGAGAATCTTGTTGAGTCCGCCATCACTACGAGTCAGAAGAAAATGATAATCAGTCAGTTGTCTTCCAAAAGCGGTTTTGCCATTGTACTCCCATGAAAGAATCGGAAGATTGCTTACATTTTCAGTAACTACAAAGTTCTTTATAACAGCTGGAGCATAGGGTCGAACAATTGCAGTATAAATATCCTGGTCGTACCCTGAACGGGAATCAGTCCAGACGGGGTACCAAATGCTGTCATTGCCTGCGATGCCATTATAGTCGCCGAAAAAAGAAAGCGTATCGCCGCCAGCAAGCGAATCAGTACTGCCTGCAATGGATGGATTAAATGAGACATCTGAAATTCTTGCAACAGCGAACGTCGCACCGCCGTCATTCGAATGCGCCATAAATGCATCGGTCAGTTGATTGGCAGGAGCATCCATTCTGCTGTCATAAAATACTACTCCGACATCACCGGTCTCATCAACTGCTACCCACGGAAAGAATTTATCCGTTGCGCTTGGTGAATTATCGCCTTCAATTGGCTTTGGTAGTGACCACGAGTTTCCTTTGTCATCACTTGATGACAATAGAATATGATGTCTCCCATCACTTCCCTTACTTGCCCAAACGATATATATCCTGCCCGAATGCTTCGACGAATTATCTACTGCAATTGACGGGAAGCTATTTACACGAAGATGACCTTTGATAATTGGATGAGGGTCACTTGAAGAAGGAGGATATGGTCTGCCGAGATTGGAATACTTCCCAACAACCAACTTATTTGAGATGCTATTGCCTCCGTCAGTAGAACGAGCGAAGTAGATATTGGTATCAAGGTTATCAAGATTGAGGTACGTAATATAAAGATCACCCCCGGGGCCTGTAGCAGGTATTGGTGATTGAAAACGGCTTTGTCCCACAACATCTTTTTTTGCTGACCATGAGACTCCATTATCCGATGAATAGGACATTTTAATGCTCGATAACCCTGCGCTATATTCAGCCCATGTAACGTAGAGTCTGTTCTTAAACGAACTTGTCGGGCTTTTATCTATCGCAAGATAATACTTATCTGCAAGAACCTGTGCGTTGTTTGGTTGTGATGTGTCAGAGGTTACGATTGATGGATTTCCAAAGTCATTGCCTCCGTCAGTTGACTTGTAGGCAGCAACATCATTGCGAGGGTATGGGAAACCATCATTATCAATTCTGCCATATGTATAAAAAGCATCGCCGCCTGTATTGAAGGCAACAGCAGGGTCGGTTG
>JAYUZC010000035.1:0-3002 GCA_043752045.1 Bacteroidota bacterium
GATGGAGGAATCGCGGACAGAGAGCAGCTCGCTCTCGATCTTCGCACCATCACGCATCGTGAGCGTGACCTGATTGGAAGAGCAGCCCGCAATGAGAAGACCGATGAGTAAGAAGTAGCCAATACGCATACTGCAAACATACAAAACAAATGGCATGAATCCTACACGAATGCACAGTTTTTTGCCCTACTATAAAATCGATATGAAACAACTACTGCTATTAACAACCCTCCTAACTCTCTCTTCTTGCGGGATGACGATATGCGTCACTTTCGGCGGAGGAGATACTAACACAACCAACATGACACAACACCAACTCATAGAACATTACCGCGCTCGCGGCGAGAAGCTCATCGCGAAGCGCGGAGAGAAACTCGTTATCGAACAAACTTCGGGTAATGCCGTCAACAAATCAGACAGCGCAACGCTCCGCGCACTTGGCGAAGAGACAAACCTCCCGCCGCGCATGAAGTGGCTCAAAGCTGCAACGGGTGACATCGACCGCTCCGGTGATATTATCACCATCAGCGGCGGCGAACTTGAGAACTTCCGCCGCAATCCGCAATACTTATGGATGCACGGCAAGACGATCGAGCCGGTGCATACTATCGGACGCATCGTGCGAATCGTCCGCACGCAGAACGTGCTCTTCGCGCTTGCAGAATATGCGCCAGAAGGAAGCTCGGAGCTTGCGGATAAAGTCTATGCACTTGATAAAGCAGGACTGCTCCCTGCAAACTCAATCGGTTTTCATCCGATCCAGTGGAAGCCGAACGAACACGGCGGGATAACTTTCCTAAAGTGGGAGCTTATCGAAATATCGAAAGTAGAACTGCCGGCGAATGCTGCTGCTGTCGATGAATAGGCGTTTAGGGGTTTAGACGTTTTGGCGTTTAGTTATTTTCGGAGTGAGCGTATCAGTCCATTGATCAAGCGTCCTGCATCTTGGGTACTAGCCCAAATGGGTTCAGCAATCTCTTTGGTGATATATTTCAATCTGACAGATAATATCAATTGCGTTTCGAGTTCGTTCAACGAGCCGTTCGCAATGGATAGATGATGCAAGAATTCTTTTGAGCCTTTGCGTCCGTGTCCTTCGGAAATATTTGAAGGAATAGAAACTGCGCATGAACGTATCTGCGAACGCAAACCGTATGTTTCATCTTTCGGAAACGAAGCAGTTGCTTCATAGATTATCACAACAAGATCCATTGATACTTTCCAAGCATCAAGATCGCGATAAGTAGTAATTGCTTTTGCCATTTGAATATCCTTTCATTTCTTAAAACTAAACGCCTGAACGCCTAAACGTCATCGTACCAATACAAATATACAACCATAAACAAAACCAACAAACACAAAACAAACCATGATACCTATAAACGAACAAACACTCCCACAAACACGCACAGAACTCTCATCGCTTATTGAAGCAGAAGTTCAGCGCTCGATCACTTCGCTTCCGGATAGAAGCATATTGAAATCAATATCACTTGACGGAAAGAAACCACTCTCGAAAGAGCGCGAGAAGATTCAGAAGACATTCCGCTTCTTCTCCGCGCTGGCTAATAACGACACTGCCGAATTGCGCGCATTGCACCAGAGCTATGACCCCGAATATATCAAAGTACTTTCGCCGCAGATAGAGGGCTCAAGCCCGGCGGGCGGATACCTTGTGCCGCCGGAGTTCTATGCCGATGTGCTCTTCGCGCTCAACGAGTTCGGCTTCGGACGCAAGTACTGTGCACAAGTCGAGATGCGCACAAATCAATTGAACGTCTCGACTCTGACAGGCAGACCATCGGTCGCATGGACTGATGAGAACACAACCATCCCTGCCTCGAAGGCAACGTTCGGAAGATTGACGCTCACGGCAAAGAAGCTCGCGGCTATCTACCCGATCTCGAACGAACTTCTCGCTGATGCGAACATTGATATCTATAATACGATACTTCGCATCTTCGTGAATGTCTTTGCAGAAGAGGAAGATGTTCAGGTCTTCCGTGGAAGCGGCGCGCCGTTCACGGGCATACTCGGTACGTCAGGTGTGAACACTGTCTATCAAGGCGGTTCATCAACGAGCGGCAAGACGAAGTTCATTGACATCACATTCGATGATCTCATCGCACTTGTGCAATCACAAGCACCTGCGATGCAGCGCGGCGCCGCACTCTTCATGGAGCAGAACACGCTCACCGAACTCTTGAAGCGTAAAGACTCTTCGAGCCGTTACCTTTGGGACCTCACGAGTGCAATCTTGCCTGATGTTGCCGGAGCGCAAGGGCTTGCGGCACGCGGACTTTCTTTCCGCGGCTTCCCTATCGTTGTGCTTCCATCGGGGATACTCATCGAGACATACGACTCCGATCCGCATCCGGAAACTCCGTTCGTTATCTTCGGTAACTTGAAGACTGCGGGCTGCTGGCTCGGGAGACATGGCGGAATGGATGTGCGAATCTCGCACGATGCTACTGCTGAAGGCGTGAACGCATTCACCAACGACCTCCAGATGATGCGCATCACAGAACGCATCGCCTTCGGCGTAGGCCAGCCCGGGTATCTCTCGGTGCTCTCGACGAGTGCGAGTTAAGAGATACTCTGCAATCTCTGCGGCTCATTTGTGAGCCGCAGAGTTGATAATAGGAAAAGAAGAGCAACTACAAAAAAGTTTTGTATATTCGCAGAAGATTATTTACAGGTACTATCATGGGTTGTTGCGATTTTTTTGCATTTGGAGATCCAGCTAATATAGAAGCCCTCTATGCAGCACTTTCATTTTTTGGCTCACTAATAGTTGGTATTCCTGCTATTTTAGTGGCTTTGAATACTCTCGAACAAATGCGAAGAGATTCGAGCTTATCCCTATCTCTATTTACGATTCAGAATAGACCATACTTTGGTATCAAAAAAGAGGTGTCTTTTAATAGAGAAATTTTTGATGAGAATACAGACAAACAACTTTTTCAATACTCATTTTACTTGAAAAATTTTGGACGTTTACC
>JAYUZC010000036.1:0-2997 GCA_043752045.1 Bacteroidota bacterium
ATCCATGGGAGTTTCTGCCAGAGTTCATCTGTTGAATACGTATAGCCTACTGCAAGAAAGCCACCATCAGATGTTTCTTTTACTGAATATAAAAAATCATAATCAGAGCCGCCTATTCGTGATACCCATTCTTTCCTGCCAAGGGAATCTATTTTCATTACATAACCATCATTTGTACCACCTCGCAGATATACCTTAACAACACCGGTTGTATCAAAAGGAAAATCACCACTTATAGATCCTGTTATACCACAAAGTACGTACCCACCGTCAGATGTTGGTGACATTTCCTTGATGATGTCTGTTGCTTCTCCACCATAATACTGCTCCCATTGAATTTCACCTTCTGCATTTAGTTTGACTATCCATATATCATCATTTTTACAACTGTCTTTAATAAAGATATCATCTTGTCGGCGGCTTTTATCTATGTCTCCGTCTATTGATGATGTTTGTCCTGCAAATATGTATCCGCCGTCAAGTGTAGGAATGATTACTTGCCCCAAACTACTGTTGTTCTCATTGCGACTACCCCCATAACATTTTGACCATTCAATGGAGTAGGGATGCTGTGCATCTGCACCAACAGGCACTATCATACAGACACACAAGAGGATTAAAAGTGTTGTACGAAAATTGTGTCTCATATCATCACAATGTTATGTTAAAAAAAATACGAGTACAGACCTAATGCACTATTAGGTCTGTACATACAGACAACTCATGTTGAGTTAACAACTGTTCCTGTAATACAACTTCTAAAATGTGATTGAGCCATCAGTACAAGGTGTACTTCCGCAGTTGCACCCACAGCTAAAAGTATAGGTTATAGGGGATCCAGAAATAATTTGGGCCTTTCTACAAATAATAAATTTAGCTGTACCGAGGTATGGAAGTCCGTTACCTCCATTACCCACATACTCTAAGTAACGCGGTCCAGCCCAACTGCATTCATCTATTTCCACCGTCTCCCCATAAAGATGAGTGAAGAAATCACCAGTGGGACTACATATCGCTCGGCAGTCATAATACTGGTCTCCCGGCGTTGTCATTATCAGTCTATTGATTGTTAAACCCGAACAACCGGTATTCGTGACTGTCACTTCATAGCAGTAGGTAGTGCACCTCCCCGCATTTGGAGCGTCATCACAAAAGTTGGTATCGCAGTAATTTGAAGTTGTTGCTACCGAAAAGGTAAAACATGACGAATTAGAAACTGTTTGCGCCCATCCAGTTTGATAGGCAAAACAGAGAAGAACGAGTAAGGTTAGGGAAACCTTTTTTGCGAAAGAAATGCTTTTTAAGTTGTACATAGTTTTTTTTGTTGTTTGTTAACTTCACTACAAACATACAATGCTTTATCAAAAAACCGTTTGCTCTGTCAGGTCAAATCGTAAAAGAAAATATAACTATGACTCCCAAAGAAACCCGCATAATGATCGGCGGAAATATCCGTCGTTTCCGTATGGATTGCCATTTAACTCAAGAACAACTTGCTGTCCGATTACATATAACCAATACATATCTAACGCGTCTTGAGAACGGCATGAAAGAACCAAGTCTTCACTTGTTGGAAAAGCTATCCGAAGTATTAGGTAGAGACTTACATGACTTTATGCCTCCCCCAGAGAATGACAAATAGAAAAGTTAGACTTATATAACCTTATTCGAGCACGTGGAATACTTTCCATTCCTGTGTGCCGGGGATGATGTAGGGGGCTAATGCGTCGGAGTGAGGTTTGAATTGCGGCTGACCCATTCCCGATAGCGCTGCTTCAAAGTCAGCAAGTGTCTCGAAGTAATACTCATCAACGATATGAGAAGCCGAGGAGCCGATATGCCCTACCATGAGCTTCGCGCCTTTTGCACGTTTGAATTCTGACGAGCGGAATTTCTCCTCGCCCCATGCTTTCATGATCGTTACGACCTCTGCTTGTTTACCGTATGGTATATCAAGATGCCACTGACAAACGTACATATCTCGAATTAATTGGCAGGTTGGAAATTATGTATCTCTTCAAGAAGAACTGATACTATTTCATCTTCTCTGATACGTTTGATGACTTCGCCTTTACGATAGAGAATAGCAACTCCCTGCCCTGCGGCAATGCCGATATCAGCATCAGCAGCTTCGCCGGGACCATTAACAACGCAGCCAAGTATCGCTACTTTGACGGGCTTCTTCAGATGATTAGTAGCGCGTTCGAGTTCATCACATACTTTAAAGAGGTCGATCTCAAGTCGTCCGCATGTCGGACATGCAATGATCTCCACGTTGCGGCTTGCAAGCGAGAGTGAGCGGAGAATTTCTTTACCAACTTCTATCTCGCGTTCGGGTTCATCGGTAAGCGAGACGCGAATCGTATCGCCGATACCTTCAGCTAAAAGCGTACCAATACCGACAGATGACTTAATCGTCCCGACGCGCATCGTACCTGCTTCGGTTACTCCCAGATGAAGCGGATAGTCAGTACGCTCGGCAAGCATACGATAACTTTCGATCATCAGGCGAACATCGGTTGACTTCACGCTGATGATAATATCTTCAAAACCAAAATCTTCGCATATTTGGACGTGGCGCATCGCACTATCGAAGAGCGCTTCGGCTGTCGGGTAACCATGCTTATCGAGGATGTCTTTTTCGAGCGAGCCGGAGTTCACGCCGATACGGATAGGAACTCTGCGTTCTTTCGCAAGACCAAGTACCTGATGAATTCTCTCAATCGAACCGATATTGCCCGGATTCAAACGAACCTTCGCAACACCTGCTTCGAGTGCCTTAATCGCAAAAACATGATTGATATGTATATCAGCCACGACGGGTATTTTCGAGCCCTTTACGATCTCGCCAATTGCATCAGCAGCTTCCCAATCATTGACCGTGACGCGGATAATATCGCAGCCCGCTTCCTCGACGCGACGAATCTGCTCAAGGGTAGCTTTCACATCGCCGGTCTTTGTTTTTGTCATTGACTGCACACTGATCGGTGCGCCGCC
>JAYUZC010000037.1:0-2995 GCA_043752045.1 Bacteroidota bacterium
TCGTGCAAACGTTGTACGTTTGCTTGCCAAGACGGAGAACAAGTTCGAGAAGCTGCATATCTTTCGCTTCGGTAAAGCTTAAGTCCTAATACATTTCAATGCGTGCTGCCGTTATCGGTGCAGGTGGATGGGGGACAGCAATCTCGCTTCTTCTTGCCGAGCGCGGACATAATGTTACTCTTTGGGCACGAAGTGCCGAACGCGCAGAAGAGATAAACATCACAGGCAAGAACGAACGCTACCTTCCGGGCGTCTCCATCCCCACAACCATCAAGGTTACAAATAACCCCGAAGAGCTTCGCGGTAATGATCTGTATATTTTCGCAGTCCCATCGCAATCACTTCGCGACATCTCATCCGAGCTCAAAGATTCTATCACGAATGAGAATGCACTTTACATAAGTGCATCGAAAGGTATCGAGCGCGGTACGCTTATGCGTATGACGGAAGTCATGCATGAAACACTTGGCGTTGATGACAAACGTCTGCTCACATTCAGCGGTCCGAGCCATGCCGAAGAAGTTGCTCGGAAGATACCGACAGTCGTTGTTGCTGCGGGGAGTGATGAGTACAATGCAACTATCGTACGCGATGCGTTTTTACTTCCGCACTTCCGCGTCTATTCATCTACTGACGTTCTCGGCGTTGAACTTGCCGGTGCGTTGAAAAATGTTATTGCTATCTGTGCAGGTATTCTTGACGGCGAGGGATATGGCGATAACACTATTGCCGCGCTTGTCACACGCGGACTTGCCGAAATGCGCCGACTTGGCGTTGCGCTTGGTGCTGACCCCGAGACCTTCGCAGGCGTTGCAGGTCTTGGCGATCTTGTCGTCACGTGTCTCTCCAAACATTCACGCAACCGCAGAGTTGGATACGAACTCGGGCAAGGGAAGACGCTTGAAGAAATACTTTCAGGCATGGCAATGGTAGCCGAAGGCGTAACGACAACAGAATCTGCAAAAACACTTGCCGAAAAACACAACATCGAAATGCCTATCGTCGAAGAGATCTACAAAATACTCTTCGAGAACAAAGCCCACCGCCAAGCCACCACCGACCTCATGCTCCGCGAAGCAAAGGATGAGCGGGGATAACCGAGAGTAATTGTTTATCATATTACATTAGTTTGAACCTCACACAAATAATTTCAATGGCTGAAAAGAAATCAAAACTCGTAGAGATAAAAACAAAACCTACCGCAGTCAGTGTGGAGGATTTTATCAACGGCCTTGCTGATGAACAGAAGCGCAAGGATAGCTTCGTGCTTGTGGAGATGATGAAAAAAGCTACAGGCCAGCCGCCGGTATTATGGAGCAATTCTATCATCGGCTTCGGCAACAAACGCTACAAAAGCCCTGCCACAGGCAGAGAAGTTGATTGGCTCCTGATAGGGTTCTCTCCGCGCAAAGCGAACTTGTCGCTGCACCTTACGATGGATATTAACAAACATGCAGAAGCTCTCGCAAAGCTCGGCAAACACAAGACAGGCGTCGGCTGCCTCTACATCAATAAACTTGAGGATGTTGACCTGAAAGTTCTGAAGGGACTGATAGATACATCATTAAAACATCAACCATAAATTAACCTACCCCCGCTGCCCTTCGATACGAAAGGCAATAGCACCATCTAAGATAAATTAATGCCGCACTACAAACTTACTTGAGGTAAACATACCCTTTGATCTCAGGTGCACTATATACACACCCTCGGGAAGTTCAGAAGTATTTAGCGTTTCTATACTTTGTGTTGTGTGTTTGTAAAGGATTTCTCTTCCAAGCCCATCGGTAACCGAAATTATTGTTGCAGCGTTATCGGCTGCATCTAGGAGAATATTGATATATCTATCTGCAGGACATGGGAAAAGATTGTTCGGGATCTCATCGTTGCTGGTTCGGATGTTAGTCATTGGCTCGTCGCAGATATACGTACTCGCACTTTCGATTGAATCCATATCCGCACCGAGATCCTTGCCATCGGTCGAAGCATTCTTATATGGGCTTGAAGCGTTTAGACGGAAATTACCTGATGCGGTGTCAACGAACCCTACCGCGCCAATAGTAGCAGGGAAGAAACTGCCGGATGGATACCCGTTCGCTGATCCGCCGATGACAGCGTTGTTTGTGATGGTCCAATTATTTGTGAAGTACATAGCAAGTGTCGTATTCGCTGTGCCCGTTCCGCTGCCGATAAATCCGTAATTCGCCTTTGTTACAATGTTATTTGTGAACGAGAAGTAGTCTGTCCTCGGTGATCCGTCGGAGACCATATACGCATTAGGGCAGAACCCCGTGTTGTGATCGAATGTAACATCGGTCGGACCGTTAAGAACTTGGAACAATCTTCCGTCTCCGCCGGGCATTTGTGCAAGTTTGAGCAGATTATCCTGAATAAGAATGCGCGAGGTACGCTGGCTGATGTTTGGTGCATCATAACCGGACATATTGATACCTTGTGCTATATTAAAAAATACATTCCTGCGGATGGTAATGTCCTGCACTACCGACCACGGTGCCGTGTTGTTCTGATTGCGAGGCGTCAGGAGCAATGCAAAACCATTTTGCGCATTCGGCCAGCAGTTTTCGAACCTATTACCTTCGACTAACACTCGCTGTGCGTTCTTGAACTCAAGCAGGTTCTTGATATCCCATAGTTCTTGTTTCCACTTGAGCGGTTTAAAGAAGTGATTGCACCGAATTTCAATATCCGAAGGGACTGCATTCGGTACACTGGGATCTGCTCCGCCAAATATCACATTTTCGCCGGCACCTTCAAGAAAATTATTCACGATCTTGATAGGACCTGTCGCAGAGTAACTGGCGAGTGCCTGACTATCAGCGCCGTCCTCTTTACAGTCGGAAATATAGCAATCGACGACAGCAAGCGATGCGCCGTTAAAAAGTATGCCGCGTCTGCTGCCGGCAACAGGATCACCGTGAATATAGCAGCGATCGAGAATGATATTATTCGGCAGATCACTCTCTGTCTTCTCGCC
>JAYUZC010000038.1:0-2994 GCA_043752045.1 Bacteroidota bacterium
ACCTCAAACGCCCCATCAATATCTACCGCGACAGTTTTGCCGTCGCACACATCGAAGCGGAGACAGATGAAGACGCATACTACGGACTTGGCTATGTTCATGCCGAGGAGCGTCTTTTCCAGATGGACTTTGCTCGTCGCATTGGGCAAGGTCGATTAGCCGAAGTACTCGGCAAAGATGCGCTCATCGCCGATAGATGGTCACGAACCATTGGCTTCAACCGCATTGCTGACGAAATGTGGAAGAAGTCCTCCAATGAAACGCAGAAAGCACTCATCGCATACTCGCAAGGAGTGAATGCCTACATCGAATCACATCACGGCAAGTTCGGATTTGAATTCGACGCTCTAAAGTACGAGCCAACATGGTGGCGGCCGACGGACTGTATGCTCATCGGGCGGCTGATGAGTTGGGAGATGAATTTCTCCTATTGGAATGATGCAGCGTTCGGCGACATAGCACAAGCTGTCTCGCGTGAGAAACTCCAAAGCTTAATGCCGAACTATGATGGTCCGACAGTGCTTGAAGGAAACGTTGCGCCACGCCCAATTCCAAAAACTATTATCGCTGTCGATTCTGTAAGCGACTCACTTGCTGCGCCGAAGGACTCAACTGTTGCAGAAGTATTCCGTTCGCTTTCGCGTGTTACTCGCAAGATTTATGAGCTCACAGGTTCGCTCGGCGTTGGCGGCGGCTCGAACGCTATTGCAATCAGTCCGAAGAAATCTGCTTCAGGCGGTGCGCTGCTTGAAAATGATATGCACCTTGCCATCGGGAATCCCTCTCGTTTCTACATTGCACACTTGGTAAGCAAGAAGGGGTTAAATGTTGCAGGATTCACCGTACCCGGTCTGCCAGTTATTATCAGCGGACGCAATGAGAACGTAAGCTGGGGCGTAACAAATGGCATGATAGATGAAAGTGATTATTTTATCCTTGATGGAAACGGTGCTAGTTACAATACTCCCTTCGGTACCAAGTACATCAAGACAACTATTGAGAACATCGCAGTTCGTAACGATGATCAATCCGGCTATACGCTCTCGCCAATCACAATTAAATTAAGCGAATACGGTCCCATAGTAAATGACATCTCTACCTTTGAGATGGGAAAGTTCTTCTTGCAAGATACTCTTCATTCGATTACACAAGGCAAAGCAAGCATCCTCGGGAAGAATAGGTCAGTTACTCTTATGTGGAATGGAGCGAAGGTAACGGGTGATGAGATCGGCGCATACATAAAGCTCCACCGCCTATCAAGCGCAACAGAGAACCCAATCATGACAGAGTATGCTACGCCATGTCTGAATTTCTGCCTTGCCGATAGAAAAGGCAATATCAGGTTTAACGTTGTCGGCAGAGTACCCAAACGCAACGGTGATGAGGAATCGGTACTCCTGCCGCGTCATGCAAGCGACGGCGCAGATGGATGGTATGACTACGCTACATCTGCTTCGCTTCCTTCAGCGCTGAATCCATCGGAAGGATTTCTGGTATCGGCGAATAACCCCGCAACTATGTATCGCAGTTTCCCGTACTCGAATAATTGGGAGCCGCCGGGAAGAACAGAGAGATTGCGTCAGTTGCTAAAGATGTATCCCAAGTTCAACCAGAAACGATTGAGTGCTATCGTCCGCGACGTATCAAGCCCCTTCGAGAAGCTGCTTATCGCACCGCATATCATCCGTGTTATGCGTAGCACGAAAGACTCACTGCCCTATAACAAACTTACCGAAGAAGCGCTGGAATATCTTGAGAACTGGGACGGCGTGCAGTCAGAGATAGATATTGCTACGTCAATTTGCAATGTCTTCTTACTACGGCTTATCACCGATGCCCTCATTGATGATATTGGTACCGATCTCCTCAATGAGTACATTTATATTAATAATGTGCCGGTTCGGACAATGCAGAATCTTCTGCGCGATGAAAACAATATACTCTGGGATGATACACGCAGTCCGCAGCGCGAGACACGCGACACTATCATCAAATATGCATTCGGTGAAACGGTCGAGAAGCTCAAAGAAATGATGGGCAGTGATAGCCGCAAATGGAATTGGGGAAAGCTGCATCCGCTTACCTATCGTCATCCGTTCTCTCGCTTCAGCCCGCAGGTAGCAAAGCTCGGGGATATCTACGCCGGCTATGCACCGGGAGGGTTTACAACGCCGATGCAGACAAGTTACTCGTTCTGGCAGCCCTTTGAGATGCGCGTCGGTCCTTCGATGCGCGCTGTATCGGATATGAAAACGACGAACATCTCCGTCTCACTGCCGACAGGCAACTCCGGCAATATGTTCAGCAAACATTACGGCGACATGGCACAAATGTTCAAACGCGGTGACTTCCACTCCTTCGACCTAAAGTCCAGACCAAGCGGCGCGAGACTGCTGAAGCTTGTGCCGGGGAAGTGAAATAAACTTGTAAATCAGAACTTACCAAAGACAAGCATACAGTGAATGATGTAATATGAAGCATGCTTATTAACATTACCTGCTATTTTAAATCCCAATCCCGCATGTGATTCCTTTGAGAACCTTGAGAATACATTTAGTTGCCACGGGAGCCCTATCTGACGATACCTTTGTTTTGGGCTATCTGAAGTATCGCCCCACTGGCCTGCAGTCGGACTAGAGTGAGCATCAAGAGTTGAATAATAAGAAAGGCCAACTGAAGCAACACCATGCCACAATTCATTATATATACCATAGCCGTAAAATAGCCCTACATCAGTAAAGGTCTCTACTCGGTTACTAGGCGCTCCCATATTATCACCAGATACTGCAGCAAACGAAAGATAGTGATGGTCTAATAAAAGACTAAAATCAAAAGAACCACTCATGAAAGTATCATCATGAATTCCGCCGCTTCCGACACCAAAACTACCCCAGATCTTGAGGTTATTCGTAGGAACAGAGTCAGTTTGCCCGTACGACACGACCGTAGAAACGACAAGCAGAATGACCAACAGTATGTTCTTTACGCGCATCA
>JAYUZC010000039.1:0-7664 GCA_043752045.1 Bacteroidota bacterium
CGATATTCAATCGATCAAAAAAGCAACCCGAGAAGCTGCGCGATACTATGCAAAGCTCAAGAAGATGGGCTTTGATTCGCTCGAACTCCTTGATATGGGCGGCGGACTCGGCGTTGATTATGATGGCAGTAGAACCTATTCAAACTCCTCAACTAACTACACGCTTGATGAATATACTTCTGATACTGTCTATACTATCATGGATATTTGTGATGAGGAGCAGGTTGCACATCCGAATATCGTGAGTGAATCAGGTAGAGCAATCGTTGCACATCACTCTGTCCTTGTGATACAGGTGTTTGGCTCTATTGAGAAGACGAAAGATACGTATGACCTCTCTGTCCTTCCACGCGACCATAAATGGGTAAAACAGCTTGCCGAAGTCAAGGAGAATATGCTTATCAACCCTCGTGTTGCTCTGCATGACTCGATGCAGATAAAGGAAGAATCGCAGAATGCATTCGAGCTTGGCATACTCGACCTCAAGACAAAGGCAAAGATAGAGACATTCTATTGGCATATCATCGAAGAGATCGCGGAGTATTATAAACTTCGCGCAGATGACCCAGACTACGACGAGTCAATGCCTGAAGAAGTAGCGGAGTTAAGCTCTCACTTAGCCGACCAGTATCTCTGTAACTTCTCTGTCTTTCAAAGTCTGCTCGATCATTGGGCATTGGGTCAAGTATTTCCTATCTTGCCGTTACATAGGTTGAATGAGCCACCAAAGGTACACGGTACACTCGTAGATATTACTTGTGATTCTGACGGTAAGATAAGTAAATTTGCTGATATAAAACAGGAGTCAAGGAGCACCTTACCTCTCCATCCCCTTGAGCCAAACAAACCATACTACATTGGCATTTTCATGTCGGGCGCATATCAGGACATTATGGGTGACTTACATAATCTCTTTGGCAGAGTGAATGAAGCGCATATATTTCTTGATTCAGATGAAGAGTCCGGCTTCTATATAGAAGAGACGATTGCAGGTAACTCCATCTCGCAAGTTCTTGAACTGACGCAGTACACACCGAACGAACTTGCGAAGGCGCTGAAATCACAAATTGATGAAGCGATCAAAGGCGACAGGTTGAAGCCGAACGAAGGGATGAAACTACTGGCTGAATACGAAAAAGGACTTACCGACCAAACGTATCTCTCGTTAGCCTATTAAGCAAGGGCGATAGCGCAAGCAGCAATTGCTGCTGTCTCGGCACGAAGACGGCGGACACCAAGCGAAGCAACTTCTGCTCCATAACTTTTGGCTATTTCAATTTCTTCTTCGCTAAATCCGCCTTCGGGTCCTATGACAAGTGCGGTTGGGACTGCTCTGATGTCGGCGGTAGTAAATGCCTGCTCTGTTTCTATCTGTTCATGGAAGATGATAACATCATACTCTAACTCTCGAAGTCGTAAAACTGCGATGAGAAATGCCTCAGTTTGATGAAGCACCGGGCTTGTAGCGCGTGACACTTGTTTTGTTGCAGAGCGAATAATGCGCTCCGAGCGATCTCGGTTAAGCTCTTGTTTTTCAGAGCGCATAGAATAGATCGGCGTAAATTCTTTTACCCCAAGCTCTGTGCATTTCTCAAGTATTTCTTCAAACTTTGAAGTTTGCTGTAAGATACCAATGAGAAGATGAATATGTTTGGCTGATTCGTTGTGGGTTGGGAGTTTTTCGAGTATTTCACATTCGGACTCCCATTCATCTTTGGAGAGTTTACTAACTGAAGTTATCTTAGAACGGTAGCATACTCCGGAGAGATCAGTAGCGATCAGGAGATTCCCCTCCTTCATTCGAAGAGAGCGCACTGCATGTTTAGCTTCATCACCGACAAGAACAAGTCTCGCTTGCTCTTCGTGAATGTTCTGCGGTTCAACAATGAAGCACTCCATCTCTACTTTACTTTCACTTTTTCTTTGGTTTGTGTAAGTTGCTTTTCGTAGCGTTCGATATACATTGGTCTATCAACGGCATCAGCAACTCTGACAAGTTCGCCCATCATTTCCTCGAACATCTCGAAGGTAAGTGCCTGCGCTCCGTCGCTTAATGCTTTGTTCGGGTCGGCATGGACTTCAACCATAAGTCCATCAGCTCCAGCTACGATAGCCGCTCTTGCCATTGCTGATACATATTCTCTCTTGCCGGTTGAGTGTGACGGATCAAATATTATTGGCAAATGCGAAAGACGTTTGACGACAGGTATAGCACTAATATCAGGCGTATAGCGAAGGATGGTATCGAAGGTACGAATGCCTCTCTCGCAAAGAATAACCTGATCGTTGCCTGCGCTAATGATATACTCTGCGGCAAGAAGCCACTCTTCTATCGTTGCCGATGGTCCTCGTTTGAGCAGAACAGGTTTATTCACTGCACCAAGTTGACGAAGCAGCGGAAAGTTCTGCATGTTGCGTGCTCCGACTTGCAATACATCGGCGTACTCTGCAATGTTAGGGACATAGCCCGGCTCCATAACTTCCGTTACGATGTATAGTCCGTATTCTTCCCCAACCTTTTTCAAAAGCTCTAAGCCGTCAAAGCCAAGTCCTTGGAAAGAGTATGGCGAAGTGCGAGGTTTGAATGCACCGCCACGAAGAAAGCGAACTCCGTTCTTACGGACATGCTCTGCAACTCGGCGAAGCTGGTCTTCGCTCTCAACAGAACAGGGTCCTGCTATCATGATAGATGGGTTATTACCACCTATCTTGACACCGTCAGGGAAAGTGATAACTGTGTCTCCGGGGTGGGATGCGCGAGATACTAACTTGAGAGGATTAGTGACGCGAAGAACGTCCTGAACTCCGTCAAGAGATGCAAGCGAAGTAATATCAAGTCCGTTCGATGGTCCTATGACCGCTATAACTACCTGCTTTTCGCCGATGAGCCGCTCGGAGCGAATTCCTTGTGACGAAAGTATCTTTTCAATAGCAGCGATGTTGGCTTCGGCTGCTCCGCGATGCATAACTATAATCATTCGGTCTATTGGGTTATGTACAACCTATAACGTATTCACACGTAACGAGGTGCCGTTATTAGCAGAAAACCCTCGTACTGATTGTACGAGGGTTTTCAAAGGTCAGTTACTATAAGTTTTGGTTATGACTTAGATACAAGATCAAGAGCTAAACGGCGAACTGCATCACCATCTTTTTCTTTGAGAAGCTCGAGCATCTTCTTATCCATCTGGTCACGAATAATACGCTCGTAATCTTCACGCGGCATGAGGCGCTCTTGCTCTTCCATCGCAGCGACAGCAGCTTTGCCTTTTCCGCCTTTGACAGCGTCAACCATCTGCTTCAAGATTCTATCAGTACGCTCTTCTTCTTCTGTGTAAAGAAGTGTGAGTGCCAAGAGACACAGAAGTGCAAATTCGATACCGAGAGCCATAAGAATCGGAGACGGCTTTGAAGCAGGAATGAACTTCAATCCGCGGATACCGATCATGATAATAAGGAATGCAGCACCGGCATACGCAAGACCTTGAACGGTGTTAGAGTAATGTTCAACGAAGTGGAATTTCATATAGGTAGCAATACCCCCCATGAAGCCGCCTTTACCATCGAGGTAACGCTGACCTTTGTTGATATGCTCTATTTCTGACTGGACGCTTTCGATATTAATATCTTCGCGTCGAGCCAATAAACGCTGGTTGTTTTCAGGGTCGTTGCGGAGGATTGACTCTACCTCATCCTGTGTAGCAGAAAGCTGAAGCATCAAACGCTTCTTCACGTCAAGGATCGTATGATGAACACGATCACGGAAGAACGGTACGCGGAGTGCGAACCCGAGAAGCACTGCGAAACAGAAGCCGAAGAAGAAATCGAACGGGAAGAATGCAACAACAGCATTCAACTCGAACTCTGCTTCACCGAATCTAACATCACCATCTACACCCCATGTATGCCATTGCAATGCGTCGGCGAACGATGTTGTGCCATAGCAAAGAAAGATATGTACGGCTAATGACATTAAAACGAAAAGGAAAATCACCGGAGCCGCTGATGGCTTCGAGACTTTTCTGCCAACCACGGGGCGTGGTGCGGTACGTGTCGGGCGGGTTACTGCTGCGTCTGACATAATTTATTACTGCTAGTGAGTTAATTACAACACAATCTTTGTAATTTTGCCTCAGAGAAGAACTCTGAATGACCAAAATACAATACTTTCTCTACAAATATATCAATAATTAAGCCAAAAGACACCAATTTTTGCAATATTTCTTAAAAAAGATGAATAAATCTACTGCCGATGTTGCATTTTCTGAGCTGGTGGCTGTCGTTAAACGCCTCCGTACCGACTGTCCGTGGGATAGAGAACAGACTCATCAGTCCCTGACTGCCCCGCTACTTGAAGAGACATACGAAGTCATCGAGGCAATTGAAACAGGTGATATGCCCGAACTAAAAAAAGAACTTGGCGATGTCCTGCTCCATGTCGTCTTCCAATCCATGCTTGCAGAGGAGACCTCCGGCTTTACTATTAACGATGTTATTCGCTCACAGATCCATAAACTCATCTTCCGCCACCCACATGTATTTGGAGATACGAAGGTATCTGGAACAGAAGAAGTCAAAAAGAACTGGGAGATGCTTAAAAAACTAGAGGGCAAAGTAAGCGTACTTGATGGTGTACCAAAACAGCTTCCGGCACTACAGCGCTCTGCCAGGATTCAGGAAAAAGCGGCTAAACTTGGATTTGATTGGGACTCTACCGAAGGGGTCATAGACAAGATCCATGAAGAAATTGCAGAATTTCGAGCAGAGACAGACCCAATAAAACGCTCGCAAGAGTTTGGTGACCTCCTCTTTTCGCTCGTCAACTACTCCCGACATGCCAATATTGATGCCGAAGCCGCCCTCCGCGATAGTTCGCTCAAGTTCGAGCGACGCTTCCGGAAAATAGAACCCACCATCCAAGCAGCCATGTCAAATAATATTCGGCTAACCTTAGATGAGATGGATGCGCTATGGGGAAAGGTGAAAAAAGAAGAGGATGCATAATTAGACATGCTCAATAATCAAATTTCTCTGTATTTCTCACAATAAACCATTTTATATCATAAAGTTAATGAATATATAATAAAAATGATAAGATAATGGAAAAATAATCGTATATTTGTAGCTCTCGGTATTGGGCGTAAAAGACACTTTTAATTCCCATTACTACTTTCATTCAACGTTGTCTATTATTATGGAGACTACCATGAGAAAAGCTATAATGTCAGTTCGCATTGCGTGCTCAGGAATGCTCTTTATGCTTCTTTCTTTTGCATTTACTGATTCTTCTGCACAGTTGTTTTCCGCTCGATTGGACCGATATGTTCAAACGACGTTCAACCCATCCTTCTCCTCAATTATTTCTGGTGGCACTTACCTCGGAACAGCGGGTGACGATGCTGTAGGCACAACAACATTGCCCTTTAATTTCTCGTATGACAGCACCACCTACCTAAACGGTATGGTTATCTATATAACGAGCACTGGTTCGATCAATTTTGCTGGGAACTCGATAAATACTACCGCAAATCGTTATAATAACGGACTCTCAACGTACCCATTACATATTTGCCCAATGACCGGTGATATGTACACGAATGGTATCTATTCTCGCGTTGACGGAAGTGCTCCAAACCGTGTATGGACAATGGAATGGACCGGCTTTAGATATTGGACAGGTGGGAACTCAACAACAATGCAGATGAAGCTCTATGAAACTACAAATGTGATAGAGTATCTCTGGGAATCAAGCGTAACATTAAATGGCACTGCTTCAATAGCTTTAAACGGACGGACAACACCTTCCTATATGTCTCGACTTTATTCAACCACAAATATCACACCTACAGTTGGTGTTAGATATACCGTCCCACCGAATCTTCCGAATAGACAAATTTCTACGACTCCAAAGTCTATAAATTTTGGCTCATTACTTACAGGACAATCTACACTTGGTGTAGTTACTGTCACCCATGTTGGTACAGAGAGCATTATCAACTTACTCCCACCATCGTTCACAGGCCCGGCTGCTGCAGATTACAGTGTTGTAAGCGGCCCTACCCCTGCTGGGCCACTTGGAATTGGGCAATCTGCAACCTATACCGTTCGATTCTTACCGACATTTGGTGGAAATCGAAATGCAATATTTTATGTGAATTCAGACGGACGCGATAGTGGCTCACAAGGCATCACTCTTACAGGATTTGGAATTGCTCCTCGTATTCAGGTTACACCAACACAGCTCTTCAAGTCGAAACGTGTTGGACTTGGGGATACACTAGAGGAAAGCATTGTGATTACTTCTATAGGGGCTGCTGACCTTTACTTTACAAACTATCCAAACAGTTTCCCATTCAGCGGTGAAGCTCCAGGAGACTATGTAGTCTCAAGGTATCCTACCAACCCCTTGCCAGCCGGCCGCACGGACACACTAAAAATTAAATTTATCCCCAAAGAAGAAGGATTGCGTCCTGGCCAACTTAACATCAATTCTAACGGTGAGAATAATCCTTCTGTAGTTGTTCTGCTCAAAGGAGTTGGCGTTATTCCTCGCATGGTGATTGCGCCTACGTATCTCGACTTTGATTCTGTTCAGGTGACAGATACTCTCTGTAAGCAGATCAAGGTATATAATGTCGGAAGTGATACTCTTTCATTGAAGAATCAGTACTTTGCAAGTAATGACGGTGATTTCAGCTTTACCCCTCTTGCTGGGTTGGGCTTAAATATTCCGGGCAATGACAGCAGTGTTATAAACATCTGCTTCGTACCGCTTCAACGTGGTACACGTCAAGCGCGCTTGCGTATTATCGGTAATATTCCATTGACCTTTGAGTACAATCCGCGAGATACCTCTGCTGTTGATGTGGAGATCAGAGGCAATGCCATCCCGCTTGATAAAACGATCATCGCGATGAAGGATATTGGTGATGTAATCATAGGCGAGGATGTGGTAACAACACTAGAACTTACAAATGTTGGAACAGAGCCAATTCTCGTTAAAGCACCAGTCATCAGTGGCACGAATGCATCAGAGTTCAAGGTATCGAAGGTTGTCTTCCCTGCTACAGTAGCAGCGGGAACAAGTATATCGATGACCGTATCAGCAAAGCCACTGGCTCGCGGTGAGCGCAATGCGAACATCAAGTTCAACCTTACATCAGAAGGTCGTCCGTATAGCGTTAATGCTGACGTGAAGGCGAATGCTCTTCTTGCATGCGCGGCAAGCAACGCAACAGCCTTTATCTTTGAGAAACTCTTACTAGAAGAATCAGCAACCAAGACAGTAGAAGTATCGAACTGCGGTGATATTCCACAGACATTCACTGCTTCACTTACCGGCTCATCTTCGTATATGCTCGACGCTTCAAGCGTAGAAGTACCTATTGGTGCAAAAGCTACCTTCGCTATTACCTTCTCACCAAAATTAGAAGGCGCAGCAAATGCCACAATGACAATTAAGGGTTCTCATATAGCTGATATGTCAGTTACTCTTAACGGCACCGGCGAGAAGAAGCCGGACGTTACGCAGTCCGTTGGTAAAGTATCAGAAATGGATGGATTCTCATTAGAGCAGAACGCTCCGAATCCGGCTGTAGGATATACAAACTTTACGTTCACTGCTCCTAAGCAATCAACTGTTCGTTTGTATCTTGCTGATATGA
>JAYUZC010000040.1:0-7650 GCA_043752045.1 Bacteroidota bacterium
ACCTGCATACTTATTCGCCGCGTGGCGCAGATGCTTCTCTTGGGCGTTGACGGTTGTTCTGTGGTCTACGACCGCGATTGTTACGGTCTCCGCCTTCACGACGTTCTCCATCGAACTCACGACGCTCACCACCATTGTTGCGGCGATCGCCGCCGCCACCGTTTGGTCTGCCACTGCCTCTGCGTTGTTGATTGTTTCGTGGACGGTTATTCGAGCGAGAATCTTCTCTCTCTCGTTGTTGAGGTTCACTTGGTAATTGTTTTGCAGCTTGAGCAGCAATGTCCTGATCGTCAATTTCTTTTTTACCCATGTAGTCAGCAGTGAGGTCTCTGCCGTCTTGAGTCATAAATCTGAATTCATCAGCACGCATTTCATCATCTTGTGCACCAAGGCGAACCTTCACGTGGTACTTACGACCGAGTTTACGAAGCGGTGAAAAGAAACCTTCACCAAGACGAGCGGCGACTGTCGGATGGACATTGAGAGTAAGTTTTTCTTTTCCGCCTTCTTGCTGATAACGCTCGAGCCAACGTTCGATCTGGTTATCGACAGTTGATCGGTTAACGATCTTACCGGTTCCGCCACATGCAGGGCAGGCATCAGAAAGTGTATCGGTTATTGATTGACGAATACGCTGACGTGTTATCTGCATCAAGCCGAAATCCGTAAGACCAAGAATAGAGGACTTCGCTCTGTCGCGGCGCATCTCCTTTTTCATCTCATCATAGACCTTCTTCTTGTTACGGTCGTCAACCATATCAATAAAGTCAATGACGATGATGCCGCCGATGTCACGCAGTCGCAATTGCCGTGCAGTTTCGCGGGCAGCTTCAAGATTTGTTTTGAGTGAGTTCAGCTCCTGTTCACGACGTGCTGCATAACGACCCGAATTCACGTCAATGACAACCATTGCTTCTGTCTTCTCAATAAAGAGATACCCTCCAGATGGGAGCGGTACTTTTCGAGACATCGTCAACTCTATCTCCTCCTCTACTCCTTTTACGTCAAAGAGCGGACGAGTATCTTTATAGAGTTCAACAGTGCCTGCAAGGTTAGGTGATGCCCACTGTACGTAGTCGAGCACTTCTTTGTACATCTTTTTATCATCACTTATGATCTTTGTTACGTCGTAGGTAAAAAGATCACGAAGAACGCTTGATGTGATGTTGGTATCTTGGAAGACGAGCTGCGGAGCCGGTGCTTCTTTCATCTTGCGCTGAATATCTTCCCATTGCTGCAACAGCTTTTCGATGTCGGCGCGCAAGGCAGACTCTTCTTTATTTTCAGCAACAGTACGGACAATAACGCCTATCTCACGCGGCTTTAGTGAGCGGATGATGCGGCGCAGACGGCGACGTTCACGTACCGAATAGACCTTCTTGCTGATGCCGATACCCGGCTCAAATGGCACGAGCACAACAAAACGACCCGGAAGTGAGATGCGACTTGTTACGCGGACACCCTTGTTTGCAAATGCTTCGCGAGTTACCTGAACGAGAATATCCTGATTCGGTTGAAGATTGATATTCGAGACTTCAAGAGTAGAAAATGCTTTTCTCGGTGCAGACTGTTGTGGGCGTGGTTTACGCTCCGGCTGTGGCTGCCCGCGAAGGACTAATCCGCCGCCGCTACCACCCTCATCGTCATCATCTTCAAATTCGAGGTCTTCTTCTTCATCGTCATCGTCACGAAGCTCGGCATCAGCTAAGTATGCCATTGAGCCGTCGAAGGAATCACCGACATCGGAGAAGTGAAGAAAAGCATCCTGTCCAAGTCCGACATTGATAAATGCCGCATTCATGCCCGGGATAACTTTTGCGACCTTGCCTAAAAATATCTCACCGACGTGGCGGACAGTTTCTTGGTTTTCAACGAATAATTCTACAAGTCGTCCGTTCTCTGTGATGGCAATGCGCACTTCATTTTCTTTGCGCGAGCCGATCATTATTTCTTTTCTAAGTTGTAACATTGCAGTTTATGCGATGCACTCTATCCGGCAGTTAAGATGTGCCGTGAGCTTTGTAATAAGAACCTGCAATGGAATTCGTAAACGAGAATTAAACTCGAATCCGATGTTGTGGATGAGGGTGAGTCAGGTGCCGGGCGTACAAGAACGGGTCGTGGTCACGAGACCTAACCCTCTGAAATAATAATTGCCGGGTAACAGCCATGGACAACCAGATCGCATCCGTACACTTTTTCACAAGTGAGGCCGCGAAGGGTGGTCGTGATATAGGATAGATCGGTGGTTCAGTAAGAGGCGTCGTATTACGAAGCGATTTGTTCTCGCTAGTCAATAGCTTGGCGAAGCGTCCAAAGACACCTGCAAAAAAAGCTATTATTGTAATATACGACTGTACGAACACTTTTGGTATCTCTCTATCGGGGTTATCCCGGTTTGGCGACGTGACCAAAGAAAAGTCTGCCGCTATTTCTTCTTGTACGTTTTCTTGCTTCACATTGGAAGCGAAAAGCACCAACTCTATCATCCGGACCTCACGAGAGATCGCCGTTCCAGAGCAGTTTTCAGCAATTCCGCGAACTCTAAGCGGTCAGCCGAAACAGGTTGAAAAATAATGAGTTGGTCAAAAAAGACCTTTACTCAGTTTATACAACCCAAAACGTTCGGAGATAAATCCTTGAGCTTTTTTGGAAAGTTTTTGTGGAGAAATAAAGAGACCGAGCGACCCACGTCACATCCCGACAATGCTGAGAGCTGCTTCCTTCCGGACCTGACTCGGTTAAGCGTGTCGCGATTGCGTAGGACTCGGTCCCAAACTCGCTAAAATTAAGGACGCATTAAACCGAAGTTTAATGCGTCAGGGTTCCAAGAGAAATTATTTGGCTGGGTTATTGTCCTGCTCCGCCCATCATAGATGGGTCCATTTTCTGGATGTTTATATCTGCCGGGATAACAAATTCTGAATCAGGGATAGACTTTGCTTCAAATTTTATGATGTCATTTTGCATCTGAACTGTCTCGCCTTCTTTGATAACAGTGCGGATAGCAAACAATCCTTTTTTCGCAAGGTCTTCAAACGAATTTTTTGCACCTGATGCTGCACTTGAACTTGTAACGCTTGACATAGACTTCGCAAGACTGATTACGATGTCTGTTGGGAGGGATTTAGTCATCCACATTTCCATGTCCATCTTTTCTACCTTGCACGTATAGAGTTCACAGTCATACCCGTTAATTTTGTCTTTCTTTCCTGTTGCGACTGGTACGGGAGTGTCCGTCGTCTGTGAGATCTCTTCGGTTTGCTTCATATCAATTTCCATGCCCATCTTCATCGAGCGCATAACCTGCACCATTTTTTTTGCGCCGTTATCAATGAACATTTCCATCGTTCCCACCGGACCCATTTCCATAGTAGTGTGGATCTTATCACCTTTAATATTCATGACCATCGGGATCGGGTCATCACCCATTTGAGGGACTTTCATTGTCATCTCCAATGTACCTTCCCACCCTTGAGCGAAAGTCGAAGAACCATAGAGGAACAGAACCGCGAAAAGAAAAAGAATCCGTTTCATAAGTGTTTGAGTAAGTTAAAATTGTGGACTGGAAAAACGAAGGGTATTATGAATTAAATCCTTCTAATTTATGTATCTATTCTCCGCGTACGCATAAAACTCGTAAATGTTTAGCAATAAAGCCCTCATCCCGATATTCGTCGTCGTTTTTGTTGACCTCTTGGGGTTCTCGATCATCCTGCCGCTTTTGCCGTTCTATGCCCTTGAGTATAAGCTAACCCCTGATGCAATTGGACTTATTGCTGCAGTTTATTCGGTATTTCAGTTCATCGCATCCCCTGTTTTGGGGGCAATGAGTGATAAATATGGGAGACGCCCGCTTCTTATTTATTCACAGATCGGCTCCATGCTTGGCTTTTTGATGCTCGGATGGGCGAGTGCAGTTTGGATGCTCATCGCTTCACGAGTTATTGACGGCATCTCAGGTGGGAATATCACCATAGCAGCAGCGTATGTTGCTGATGTAACTGAACCCAAGGATAGGGCTAGTGCCATGGGAGTTATCGGCGTTGCATTTGGTTTGGGGTTCATGTTTGGTCCTTTCATTGGCGGTGAGCTGGCCGCACTTTGGGGAAAGGCGGCTCCGGCATTCGGGGCGGCGATATTCTCTGGTATCAGCGTCCTCCTAACGATATTCTACCTCAAAGAACCGGTCATTCACCGTTCAACAAAAGAAGGGAAGAAGGGGCTTGCGATGACAATCGAGTATTTTCGCACAAAGAACCTTCGTACATTTCTGCTGATATTCTTTTTCTTTGCATTGCCGTTCGCTCTCTATGTTTCGATGTTTTCGCTCTATGCACATCTCGAACTTGATTTTACTGAACGTGATGTAGGCAGGTTTTTGGCGTATGTAGGTTTCCTCGGAATAATCTGGCAAGGAGTTGTCATTCGTCCGCTTGTAAAAAAGATGGGTGAGCTGTTCTCGGTGCGGTTGGGAATGGTATGTCTTGCAATAGGATTGCTTCTTATCGTACTGGCAGAGAACTGGCTTCAGCTTGCGCTTGTAGCATTTATCTTCTCGTTCGGAAGCGGAATAACACGAGTCGTGATCTCAAGTCTTATCACTCAAGCAGCACCACCTGATAAAAAGGGAAGTGTGCTCGGAGTATCTGCAAGCTTGGAAAGTTTATCTCGCATTATTGGTCCGGTCATAGGAGGATATATGATAGCCGGATTGCACCCTAACTACATTGGCTTTGTTGGTGCAGGTATGGCTGCTGTTGGCGCATACCTTGCATTCACTGTCTCATTCGACAGACATGAAGTAACGGGGGAGATGATCATTGACTGATTTGTTCTAACTGGCAGACTGCATAAGCGGCGACACCTTCTTCGCGTCCGACAAAACCGATACGTTCGCTTGTCGTTGCTTTGACCGATACTTGCTCCGGAGTGATGCCGAGTGTATGAGCAATGTTTGCAGACATTATATCAATACTATCCCGCAGTTTTGGACGTTCTAACACGACAGTTGAATCAATATTGATAACCTTAGCATTCTTTTGGGAGATAAGATTCGCTACATGCTTGAGCAACTCGATGCTATTTGCCCCTTTGTATTTTGAGTCTGTATCGGGGAAATGTTTGCCAATATCGCCAAGGGCTAATGCCCCGAGAAGTGCATCCATGATGGCATGGAGGAGTACATCACCATCAGAATGGGCGACAGTCCCGAGCGGTGCATCGGGGAAGTGAACCCCGCCCAAAATGAGCGATTCGCCTTCGGCGAGCTTATGAATATCGTATCCGAATCCTATCATATTGTATGGTAAAATGACACAAGCAGATAGTGTCGTTCCCTGATATTCGTATTTTTGAAAAATCAGCGTTGACATTTTTAGCCGGTTTAGCGTTATTTCCCTATTCCGGTGAGACATTCTCAACTTCGAGTAAAAATGCTTTTTACAGAAAAGACCATAGCAAAGTTAGCAGAGACACTTGAGGGTATTGCCGTCGGTGCAAAATCCGTCAAAGGAAGTGTTGATGCAAGTGTTCTTATTTTCCATCCGGAAAAAAAGAATGGTGTGCCGCTCGTTGAGTTGGCTTTGATCGAATCCAAAAAGATGTGCCGCACGATGATACAGTCTCCACTCGGAGTTGTAGAACTTGCCGAAGTTGAAGAGGTCAGGGTATCAGTCCCCACAAAAGAGGTTGCATTCTTTGCCAAAGAGCGTGGCGGGAAGACCACGATGGTTACCGTCAGTTCGTATGGAGTGCTTCAAGTCTATTCGCAGATTTCCAGAAAGCTTGCTGATAAGGATATTTCAAAGATAGACGGCGAAGACCTTCGTGCTGCTATCGCTCTGAAAGTCTTTGCAAAGAGATCCAAAAAGAAATGAAGCTGAAGCTCTCGCTTACAGCAACTCCTTCTGCAAAAAAAGTATTTCCGAAGTATCGCGCTTGGAAAGCGGACATCACGTCCGTAGCGTCGTCTGTTATTTCTACTGAACTTTCGGATGTCAAATCCTCTGAAGTTTCTATCATCTTCCAATCGGACAATGAGTTGCTTGATCTCAACAAGCGTATCCTTGACCATGACTACTATACCGACATTATTACCTTCGAGATAGAACATACCGATACCCGGACAGAGACGGAGATATACATCAGCTTGGATAGGGCAAGAGAAAATGCCGAACGCTTTGGCTCCGATCTGCGTAGTGAGGTACTGCGGTTGGTGATACATGGTCTTCTGCATGTGGCAGGGTACTCGGATAAATCACCTTCGGCAAAGAAACGAATGCAAAAGCGTGAGCGTTTTTTTCTGACCATACTAACTGATTAATTATCGAACATTTGCTACAGGGTTCTTTTTAATGAGAATTGATACAAGTTCTGCCGGTGCGTCCAACGGACGTATCCTTGAGATTATTACACACCTACTTGCCGAGATGGGTAACCGTCGCGAGCTTGCTGATATAGATACTCGCAAGTTGTACGACAAGGGATTCTCCGAAATAGAGGTCTCGACAGCTTGCACATGGCTGATGGATAAACTTGCACTTTCCTCGATGCAGGCGCAGCTTTTCCAATCGAGCCCAAAATACAAGCCGAGCCCAGAGCCGCGTGACCAGTTCCGTCCGTTCCATGAGTTTGAGCAGTCTATGTTCTCGGTTGACTCCCGCGGATACCTTTTGCAGCTTCGTGAACTTGGACTTCTATCCGATGGTGAACTTGAGATGATCATTGACAGAGTATGGTTCTTTGGCGGACACAATGTTGGGCTTGATAGCATCCGCGAGATAGCTGGACAGGTCATTTTTGACTTCAATGATTCGACCCGTTCGCATAGCAGAATGATGCTCGGAACTCACGATACCGTGCACTAAGAAAAAATCCGGTTGAAATCTTTTATGAGGCGCGAGTGGTTATGAACCCCCACATCGCGCTTTTTGCGTAAGGTAATGGAAGCATAGGCATTGTAAATGGCTAAAAAATCACTCGTTATAGTCGAATCGCCATCAAAAGCGAAGACGATCAATAAATATCTTGGCTCTGGTTATGTCGTTGAGGCATCGGTGGGGCACGTCAAGGATCTCCCAAAATCCAAGCTCGGAATTGATTTCGAGAATGGGTTTCTCCCGCAATACATCACCGTAAAAGGGAAGAAAGATATTATTAATCGTCTCAAGGATCTTGCTGGAAAATCGAAAGATGTCTTCCTCGCAACCGATCCGGACCGAGAAGGCGAAGCCATTGCCGTACACATCCTCAATGAAATTTCCTCGAAGAATGACAATATCAAGCGTGTACTCTTCAATGAGATAACCAAGTCCGGTATCGAAGAGGCGATGAAGCATTCGCGCGACGTAGATACCGCCCTCTTCGACGCGCAGCAGGCGCGCCGTGTGATGGATAGAATCATCGGCTATCAGGTATCTCCGTATCTCTGGAAAGCATTTATCGGCAAGAATGCCCAAAATCTTTCTGCCGGTCGCGTTCAGTCTGTTGCTCTTCGTATCATTTGTGAGAGAGAAGATTCTATCGAGCGTTTCCAGCCCATCGAGTACTGGAACATGTGGGCTGACTTCACCACAGCTACAACTGAATTCCCGATACATGCTCGTCTGGTTGGTGTTGATACATCAGAGTTTAAAAATCCCGAGGGCA
>JAYUZC010000041.1:0-7615 GCA_043752045.1 Bacteroidota bacterium
CAACCCGACCTTCGCGACAAAAGAGAATATCGAAGCCGTTGCGTTCTATGTTAAGCAGCTTGACGTGGGTATGCTCGAGACGCAGAAGAATCTTGACGACGCATTCAAGCGCGGAAAGCTCGGGATACTCTATAGCGGCGCATGGCTTGTGCGTGGGCTTGCGAAGGCAGAGTTCAACTGGTACACAGTGCCATTCCCGGGTAATAACGGGCATCCGGGCGTATCATTTGCTGGTGGCGAGTACCTTGCCATAAACAACGCCTCTAAGATGAAGCCGCAGGCGGTGAAGTTCGTCGAGTTCTTGACTCGCAAAGATAACGAACTCCGATTAGCAAAAGCTTTTAACATCTTTCCTGCCGATAGAACGTTACAGCAGGATAGCTTTTATCTTAAACGCTCGCAAGGCGATGTCTTTTCGCGGCAGCTCGTGAATGCAAAGATGACGCCTGTGCATCCGAAGTGGCTGGAGATAGAAGCAATACTCGAGGACGAAGTAGCGCAAGCACTTTATAAAAAGAAAACACCACTAGAAGCAATGAAGAGTGCTGATGCGCGTGTTAAAGTTATATTAAACGAACCGTAATAAAAAGGTGTCAGACGCCTGAACACCTACTATACATGGAAGAAAACAAATTCAAATCAGGTTACTGCGCTATCGTCGGCATTCCGAATGCCGGCAAGTCCACGCTACTTAATGCATTGCTTGGGCAGAAGCTTTCTATTATCTCTGCAAAGCCCCAGACGACGCGCAAGCGAGTCCTCGGTATTCATTCATCCGATACCGAGCAGATAATCTTCCTCGATACACCCGGCATCATGCCGCGCCCGACGACCTTGCACCATAAGGCATTGCTCGAAGAAGTGAAGCAGTCGTTTAATGATGCTGACGTTGTGGTCTTTCTTGCTGAAGCGAACAAAGAAATTGAGAAGGCATTGCCCGGCGAGTGGGATAGATACGTTGAACTCTCGAAAGGGAAGACGCGTATCCTCCTGATCTCGAAGATAGATCTTGTTAAAGATAAAGAAGACCTGCTTCCGCTCTTGGCGAAGTACGGCGAGATGAATATCTTTACCGAGATCATGCCGCTCTCGACAAAAGTAAAGCATAACCTCAAGCGTCTTATTCCGCTTATCGCAAGCTATCTGCCGAAGGGTAAGCCGTTCTACGATCCCGATCAACTCTCCGACCAGAGCGAGCGTTTCTTCGTGAGCGAGTTCATCCGTGAAGAGGTCTTTCATCTTTTCCGCGACGAAGTCCCGTACTCAACAGAGGTAGTCATCACGGATTACTCCGAACGCGGCGCGGGCAAGTGGTTCATTAGCGCAGATATCATCGTCGAGCGCGAATCACAGAAAGCAATTATGATAGGCGCGAAAGCCGAATCGCTCAAGAATCTCGGCTCACGCTCACGCTTTTCCATCGAGAAATTCCTCGGTCATCCTGTCTATCTCGAACTCCACGTAAAAGCCCGCAACGACTGGCGCAACGATAAGCAAGCACTAAAGGGGATGGGGTATCAGGTGTAGTAGTAACTTTAAGTTGGACGAGGTAAGAAAAAAAATGGGTGTGATTTACTCCGAGCTCAATAAAATTGGGTCTAAGAAGTACTGCATGCATCCAGCGTCATCGCCTAGTACCTGTTCTAGGAAAATAGCAAATGCACACGTGATCACACGCTCATCGTTAGTTGAGATAGCAAAGGACCAACACCTATTGACATTTGACATAGATAAGTCATTTATACCGAAAATAAAATCTATTGGTGTTAATAAAGCATCTTCTTTCCATGGGTTTTGTACCTATCATGACGATTTGTTATTCTCGCCTATTGAAAAAAAACCGTTTCAATATACTGAAGAAAGTATCTTGCTAAATATGTTTCGGTCGTTATCCTATAAGTTGCATGTTAAAAAAGATATACCACAGGTTATTGATAATATGTACACTGCTGATAAAGCCGAAATAGAGACATCAAAAAACCAATTATTGATAGAGTTTCATAGACAAAGTCAGGAAGAGAAAAAAGATGGTCTGGTTGGGCAGTCATATATGGAAAACATTAAGAAGCGAATGGATGAAATCATCCTAAGAGAAGATTTTAAAAGAGTAAAATACTATGTTGTTGAAACCGACAAAATTCCTGAATTTATGTATAGTGATTGGGATACTCCGCTCTTGGATTTCGGGGGTAATCAAATACAGAAACTTGATACGATTCAGAAAAATAAGAGGTTTACATTCTTGTCGTATTCTTTAATTAAAGTGGCTACTGGAGGCGCCTTTATTGTTTCTTGGCTTGGTGACAATGACATAGCAAATGAGTTTGTAGAATCAATTCATTCACTTGCTGATGAAGATTTTGTTCACTCGTTAGTACGTTTCTCATTTGAGTTCGTAGAGAATATTTACATATCGCCAATGTGGTGGGATTCATTGAAAGAGGATGAGAGAATTGACTTGTTTGAGCGAGCAGATAGATCATCAACACGTCTCCATAGACCCTCAAGTATGCACGATGATGGTAAAAGATTAGTTAGTTGGAAGGTAATTAATAGATATACAAATATTTCACACTTTTTATAAATGAACTCATTCTCTCCCTTTGCTGGGACACGATATAATACGGATTTGGTTGCGGTGCGCAAGGTTGTGGCGCCGCCTTATGATGTTATCTCTTCGGACTACCGCGATGGGCTCTACGAGCTTGACGCGCATAACGTGGTGCGGCTGGAGTTCAGCCGCGACGCGAACCGTACGCATTGAACAAAAATATAGGGAAGTCCAAAAGTGCCGATCATAGGAAAACTATAGACGAACCAATATCAATGGTCATGGTGCGTCTGAATACATTAATAACTGAACATCTCCGTCAAAAACCCCGCCATTCCCCCCAATTGCTCCCTCTCTGCCGTATATTTGTAGTCAAAAGTTTGGCAGGAAATTGAGACAGGATATATATATAGAAGACCTAAAGGGGCTTGTCGGGCAGGATGTAACCTTGCGCGGCTGGCTCTATAACAAGCGTTCGAGCGGGAAGATACAGTTTCTTGAGCTTCGCGACGGCACTGGGATATGCCAGTGCGTTGTGATGAAGAATCAGGTCCCCGAGGATGTTTTCGCCTGCTATGATAAGCTGACAACGGAATCCGCATTCGCCGTTACCGGCACAGTGCAGGAAGCCGCCAAAGCGCCTGGCGGGTATGAGCTTTTTACCAAGAACATCGAGATCATCTCAGTAGCCGACGAGTATCCTATCTCGCCCAAAGAGCACGGCGTAGATTTCCTGATGGGCGTCCGCCATCTCTGGCTCCGCTCGAAGCGGCAGCATGCTATCCAGCGCATACGCCATGAGATAGTCCATGGCATCCGCGACTTCTTTGATAGTCGAGGTTTCACACTTTTGGATGCGCCGATCCTTACGCCGAACGCCGCCGAAGGAACAAGCACACTTTTTGAGTTAGATTATTTCGACGACGAGAAGGCATACCTCTCGCAGTCTGGTCAGCTTTACGGCGAAGCAGGTGCGATGGCATTCGGGAAGGCATACGTCTTTGGTCCGACCTTCCGCGCGGAGAAATCCAAGACGAAGCGTCACCTGACGGAGTTTTGGATGGTCGAGCCGGAAGTCGCGTTCATGGATCTCGAAGGCGACATGGAGCTTGCTGAGGAGTTTATCCATAGTGTCGTCAAGCGAGTTCTCGAGAAAAGAAAAGCCGAGCTGACACTACTCAACGAGAGTACCGAAGAAGGCGGAGTCGATATGTTCAAACGCCTCGAAGCAGTACTTCAACCGTTCATTCGTTTGCATTACGATGAAGCGGCAAAGATACTCGATAAGTATTGGGATGATGTTTTGGTGAAGGGGACGGAGTCGCTTCCGCCGACATTCAAGCGTTTCACCTACGGCGATGACTTTGGCGCATACGATGAAGTAGCGCTCACGAGCATTTACGAACAGCCGGTTATCGTGCATCATTACCCCGCGGCGGTGAAGGCATTCTATATGAAGCGCGACCCGAACGAACCGGATAAAGCGTTGGCGATGGATATTCTTTTCCCCGGCTTCGGAGAAATTATCGGCGGCTCGCAGAGAGAAGATAGTTATGAAGTTTTAGCCGAGCGCATTAAGGAGCATAACCTTCCGATGGAATCGTTCGAGTGGTATCTCGATCTACGTAAGTACGGAAGTGTACCACATGCAGGTTTTGGTTTAGGTCTCGAGCGTTTGGTGCTCTGGATCTGCAATACTGATCATATTCGTGAAACGATACCGTTCCCCAGGACAATATCACGTATCTGGCCCTAATTTAATAACAGGAGAAAAAGATATGTTGAAAAGAATGGTCTCTACTACTATACTATGTGCTATGCTGTCTTTGACAGTTCAAGAAGCGTTTTCACAAACAGGCGACACAGAAACAATTGCCGGTGAGCAGCAGCGTTTTGCAACAAACGTTTTCGGAATTGGCTTATATGGAAGTCTCACTACGGGCATGGGAGTTTCTTTCAAGCATCATGCACCAAAGATCCCGTTTGCATACCAGTTAAACGGTGGTATCATCAAACTTGGTGAAACATTGCTCTATTCGATAGGCGGCGAGCTGCATTATGACCTTATCGTCGGTGACCGCGACCGTCTGTTTGCAACTGTCGGGTTTGGTACTTATTATGTAGGTGACACGACCAACGAGCTTTCAACACCAACACGTCTTGGTGCAGGGCTTGGTTATGAGCTGCCGCTATCACGAGTGATAAATCTGACACTAAGTGTACTGGTTACTGGTTTCTTGCCCGGCGGAAGTATTTTTCCGTTGCCATCGGCAGGTATTCACATTTACTTTAAGTAATGAGTGTTGATCAAATAATTTTCTGGGTTCTTTCTGGTGGCGCAATAGCCTCCTCTATAGGAATGATAACGCGTAAGAGCGCTGTCTCAAGCGCTCTTCTGCTCGTGCTTACGTTCTGCTTTTTGGGCGGGATATATCTTACCTTGAGCGCGCAGTTCTTAGCAGTCGTGCAGGTAGCTGTGTATGCAGGGGCGATCATGGTGCTTGTGCTGTTTGTTATCATGCTTTTGAACTTGAAAGATCAGTCTTTCTCGCTTGCAGGTAATTGGCGAACGATGGTCGGCTTACTCGCGGCGCTTGGCATCACGGCTCAGATCATTGCAGTCATAGTTTCTAACAGCGAGAAATTTCCACAAGCAATATCAGACAAAGCATTGGAGAACGGGACTGTTGAAGCTGTCGGTATGGCACTTTATCAGTCATACTCATTCGCATTCGAGATGGCATCGATCGTGCTTATCTCTGCGGCTGTCGGAGCGATACTTCTTGCAAAAAGACGACTTGTATAAAACGAAATGGCACCGTTATCACATTACCTCATCGTTTCAGCGATACTCTTTACAGTAGGCGTTGCAGGCGTCCTCTTACGCAAGAACGCCATCATCATTTTTATGTGCATCGAGCTTATGCTTAATGCAGTGAACCTGACGCTTATTGCGTTCAGCCAGTTTTTGGGTAACACCGAAGGTCAAGCACTCGTCTTTTTTGTGATGACCGTCGCCGCCGCAGAAGCTGCGGTAGGCCTTGCACTTATGATATCTATCTATAGAAATAAAGAAACGATAGATGTTGATTCACTTGATCTGTTAAAGGGATAAATTTTCTATTAGCACGTGTACGAGTTAATACCATATATCTTCATATCGCCGCTCCTAGGCTTTCTTATAAATGGTTTCTTCGGAAGCCGTTATAAAAATAAGAACATCGCCGGATGGATCGGCACGGTTGCTGTTACCATCAGCTTCGTGATTTCATGCTGTATCTTCGCCGAGATGTTCTCTGCTCCCGCAGAAGAGCGCGCCATTAGTTACAAACTACTTGACTGGCTATCGGTAGGTAAGATAAATGTTGGTATCTCATATATGATAGATCAGCTTTCTATCATATTTATTCTTGTTATTACAGGTGTCGGTGCGCTGATTCATCTCTATTCGACAGGATACATGAAGGGCGACCCGGGATATGCGCGCTTCTTCACGTATCTAAATCTCTTTATCGTGATGATGCTTCAGCTTGTGATGGCTGATAATTTCTTGCTGACATTCCTCGGTTGGGAAGGTGTGGGACTTTGCAGTTATCTTCTTATCGGTTTCTGGTACGAAGAAAAGAAGAACGGCGATGCAGCAAAGAAAGCGTTTATTGTTAATCGTATCGGTGACTTCGGATTTTTGGTTGCGATGGGAGCGATGCTCGTAACATTCGGCTCGCTTAACTATGTTGATGTCTCTGCTTCAGCACTCGCAGCAGGCAGCACAGCGGCACTCACCTTCATTACAATGATGCTCTTTCTTGGATGCACAGGTAAGAGCGCACAGATACCACTGTATGTTTGGCTGCCTGATGCTATGGCAGGTCCGACACCTGTCTCTGCACTTATCCATGCCGCAACGATGGTTACGAGTGGTATCTATCTTGTTGCTCGTGCAAATATACTCTTCGCACTTTCGCCCGAGACTCTTGCGGTGATAGCAGTAGTCGCAATACTCACGGCAGTGCTTGCCGCTCTGATGGGTATCTTCCAGAATGACATTAAGAAAGTACTTGCATATTCAACAGTCTCGCAACTCGGCTTTATGTTTATTGCACTCGGCGTAGGTGCATTTACTGCCGGTGTGTTTCATGTTCTAACTCATGCATTCTTTAAGGCATGTCTCTTCCTCGGTTCAGGTGCAGTCATTCATACAATGCACCAAGAACAGGATATGCAAAAGATGGGCGGACTCAAAAAGTATCTGCCGATAACATATATCACATTTTTACTTGCTACACTTGCTATCGCAGGTATTCCGCCATTCTCCGGTTTCTTCTCGAAAGATGAGATACTTTGGAAAGCATTCTCGCAAGGAAGCCCGATGCTTTGGGCACTCGGCGCATTCGGCGCGCTTTGCACGGCATTCTACATGTTCCGCGCTGTCTATCTTACTTTCTTCGGTAAGGAGAGATTTGATGCGCATCACCACCCGCCGCATGAAGTAAGTTCTTCGATGAGCATCCCGCTTATTGTGCTTGCTGCGCTTTCAGTTGTTGGTGGTCTTATCGGTATTCCGCATGTGTTCGGCGGCTCGAATATTTTGCATCACTGGCTTGAGCCGGTTCTTGGCAAAGGTGAAGAGATAATCGCCGCATCGGCGCATCATGTTGATCATGCAATGGAAATACCGCTGATGATCGTATCAGTTGTGATTGCAGCTGTCGGTATCTTCTTTGCTACGAGATATTATAAGTCAAAGACAACGCTCGAAGCAAGCGAGAAGAAGCTCGGTATTCTCTATAAACTTGGCTTCAATAAGTTTTATGTTGACGAGATTTATGACGGCGCAGTCATTCAGCCGACATATAACTTCAGCAATAGTTTTCTCTATAAGATATTCGACGTAATGGTCATTGATGGTATTGTCAATGGTTCGGCATGGGTAGCAGGGCAGAGCGGCACAGTATTTCGGAAGCTGCAGAACGGACTTGTCCAGAATTATGCCATCGTTATTGTCGTCGGTATTTTGTGTGCCATCGGGTACGTAATAGTTTTTTAAAGTACGAATGGGTTTAC
>JAYUZC010000042.1:0-2964 GCA_043752045.1 Bacteroidota bacterium
ATGAGATGCGGTTACGCCTTGCTTCGGAAGCATTCGCTCATGTAGCACACTATGATATGATAATTGCGCGCTATTTCGAGAAGATATCTCCCCGAAGTGAGCAGCGATTACTCATTGATGAGCCACGCGCTGCATCACTTCGCTATGGCGAGAATCCGCACCAGACGGCTACAGTCTACGGGAAAGATATCCCTCTCCTTTACGAACAGTTATGGGGTAAAGAGCTTTCTTATAATAATTTCCTGGATGCTTCCGCATCGTTGTATATCATTTCGGAATTTCTTGATTCACCCAAAGCAGTGACAGGAATAATCAAGCATACAAATCCTTGTGGCATCGCTGAAGGAAAAGATGTGCAACATGCTTTCGAACTTGCTTTTGCAACAGATATAGAAAGCCCGTTTGGTGGTATCATCGTAACTAATCAGGAATTCACCGAAGCGCTTGCTCTTCGTGTCAATGAGTTCTTCAGCGAAGTTATTCTCGCGCCATCGTATTCAGAAGGCGCACTTGCCGTTTTGAAGAAGAAGAAAGATCGTCGTCTTATTCGGTATGATCAAACGCTTCTTAAAAAGAGCATTGATACGAATGAAGTTCGTTCGATAGCCGGTGGTATCCTTGTGCAGGATACAGATTCGAAGTTGATGACGCTTGCAGAACCCACGCTCGTAACCTCAAATTCTACTACAAAGGAACAGTATGAAGGGCTGCTATTTGCTTGGAAGGTATGTAAACATGTAAAGAGCAATGCAATTGTCTATGTTCGCAATGACGATGGATTCGCGCGGACTGTCGGTATTGGTTGCGGGCAGACATCCAGAGTTGCATCGTCTCGGCTTGCAGTTGCCAGCGCATCACGCTTTGGGCATTCGCTTGCTGGCTCGCTTGTTGCAAGTGATGCATTTTTCCCATTTGCTGACGGATTGCTTGAAGCAGCTGATGCAGGGGCGGTAGCAGTGATTCAGCCGGGTGGCTCCGTGCGGGATGAAGAGGTGATTGCCGCAGCCGAAGCGAAGAAAATCGCTCTCTATATGACGGGAATGCGTCATTTCAAGCACTAATATAGTATATTTGTCGTTCCTATCACGCTAATAATTTCAAAGTACGGTTTTGAGCATGCTTAATCTTTTTAGTGCTGACATTGCGATTGATCTCGGCACAGCGAATACGCTAATTTACATGAAGGGTAAGGGAATCGTCTTAAACGAGCCCTCTATCGTCGCTTATGATACAACGACCAAAAAGCTTATTGCTGTAGGTCGTGAAGCACAGGCGATGCTTGGTCGTACCCATCGCGACATTCAAACTATTCGTCCGATGAAAGACGGCGTTATCGCCGATTTCGAGATTGCAGAAGGGATGCTCCGTCATCTCATTCGCAAGGTACACCCATCATGGCTTCCGTCCCGACGTATCGTTATTAGTGTGCCATCGGGTATTACTGAAGTAGAAAAGCGCGCTGTCCGTGACTCTGCTGAACACGCAGGTGCAAAAGAAGTGTATCTCATTGCCGAGCCAATGGCTGCTGCTATCGGTATTGGAGTTGACGTAGAAGCACCTGTTGGTAATATTATCATTGATATTGGCGGTGGAACAACTGAGATTGCCGTTATTGCATTGTCGGGTATTGTTAACCAAGAATCACTTCGCACAGCAGGTGATGAGCTTACAGATGCGGTGGTTCTTTTCTTTAAGAAGAATTATAACATCCTTATCGGCGAGCGTACCGCAGAACTCATTAAGTGTCAAGTCGGTAGTGCAATGCCGCTTGAAGAAGAGTTGATGGTAGAGGTGAAGGGGCGTGACCTCGTTGCAGGTATCCCAAAGACGATTGAGGTCAGTTCTCTTGACGTCCGTGAAGCAATTGCCGAACCTGTCAGCCAGATCGTTGAAGCCGTCAAACGTAGTTTGGAGCGTACCCCACCTGAACTCTCTGCTGATATTCTTGATAGAGGTATGATGTTATCGGGCGGTGGTGCATTGCTCAAAGGTTTGGATGAACGCCTTCGCCTTGAGACAAATCTTCCCGTCCACGTTGCTGAAGACCCTCTGACGGCTGTTGTTCGCGGAGCAGGAAAAGTACTTGAAGATATGCCTCGTTTCATGAAGGTACTCTTAAAAGGCAAACGTTACTAATTCTTTCATCTATGTGAGAGTATCACATTGCGCAGGATATTTAACTTCATCATTCTTTTCAAAGAGTATGTCGTCCTGACTGCGATAGTACTGTTCTCATTTTTTTTAATGGCTGTCTCGCGCTCGGAAGAAGTACAGCCACTCCGCTCTATTACAACGATCATCGTCGGTTCTCTCCAATACGCAACTTCTTGGATACCAAACCCGCTCGGATATTCAGAGAATGCAGAAGAACTCCGTGAGAAAAATATCGCTCTATCATCAGAGCTCGCTCGGCTTCGTCGTGCAAAAGCAGAGAACGAAGAACTGCGGAAACTTCTTAACTATAAACCCAGAGATAACTGGAAGCTTCTCGCCTCAGAAATAATCGGGAAGACCTATACCGGTGACAGAAATATGTTTACACTCTCGGTAGGTGAGAGTGGTGGAGTTCGTAAAGGAATGGCTGTTATCACCGATGCAGGGCTTGTCGGACGTGTATATGCTGTCAGTGGCGGGTTCACGATTGTAGAGGGTCTCTATAACCGTTCAATGCGTATAGCTGTGAAGGTTGCCCGTTCACGAGTTGATGGTATCCTTTCATGGGATGCAGCAGATGTATTGCTTGTACGCAATGTGCCCAAAGCACTTGATGTACAAGAGGGTGATCTTATCGTTACAAGTGAATACTCGACATTCTTTCCCGCGGAAGTGCCAGTCGGCACCGTTGCTAAAATTGAATCAGAGCCAAATTCACTTTTTCGCAGAATCGTAGTTGAACCGCTTGCACATCCTTCGAAAATTGAGAATGTTTTCGTTGTGCTAAAAGATGAAGGTACAGAAAACAAA
>JAYUZC010000043.1:0-2955 GCA_043752045.1 Bacteroidota bacterium
CCTCGTCGAATCCTGTGCACCCCCAAGTTGTCAATGTTCTAATGCGTATAACGAATTTTTGCCATTGATGTTCCGCAAGCGATTATGTGCCTTTTAAAACCCGTCTCCACGTCTCAAACGACAACCACCAATCAAGCTGTGATGCAAGCTGCGTATTCCCACTATAATATCCTTGTACAATTGCATCGATCTTTTTGAGGTCATACATCGGATACTCTCTTGTTTCTCTTGAGGCAAGCATATCTAAGGAATACTCTTTCAACGTATCGAGAAAATCAGTAACAGATGTATCCTTATAGTTGAGACCAAGCTTTCTTTTGATCTGCATTGTCATATATGCTGGTATCGTCGAGAAAGAGTACGGATAGGTAACGTCAGCACGAACGAGAGGATACTTTTCAAGTGCCGGGAAATTATTGTGAATAAGTCGTCGGAATAATCTTCCTTTTTTGCGCTCGGATATCTGCATAGAGAACATCGTCTCGAGCAGCGACGGATACGTGAAGGGCATCATGCTTTTCGTGTAGTTATCAATTCTTGTCTGTTCGTAACCAACCGAGTTCGGCATGTGCGAGCGAATTGAAAATAACTCTATCCAGTTCTCAATGCCAAATTCCTTCGGTGATGGGAAGGAACTCAATACATTTTCAAGCTCGCTGATAGCACTACGCCTGAACATATTCATCACATCATCACGAAATATATCTGCTCTTTGCAGACGAATAAAATCGAATATCTTATCATATCGGTGTGTGAGTATATATTGCTTGCCGCGTAAAAGAAGGTTATTTAAGAACTGTCTCCGATAGAGTTCTGCATAGACGCCGTCAATGATAATGGAGTTCTTACCGGTAAACTGCTTAAAGAGTGCGAAGTGCAGTATCGTGGATGCTTTTCTTCCTCCGAAGGAATGAAATACAAAGTCCTGCAACTCGCTGATGTAACTATCTGCTCTCGTATCAGAGAATGTTAATTGACGGTGCGGTAGTGAGAGGTCATTCGTTATTGTTTGTGCAATAACACTATCAGGATGATCCGGCTCGCCGAAGGTGAATGTTCGTATCTTTGATGAGAACTCTTTATCTGTTTGATAAATGCTTAAAAGCAAACGAGAATCAAGTCCGCCTGATAGTGCAAGCGATGTAGGTATATTCTCCCGAAGCGGAAGGGTCGTAAGTGAGTGCAGACGTTTTGTAAATACTTCCGTAGCATTCGTGATAGGTTCAGGAAGCCAAGGAGTATGCTCACTATGAAGTTTGCCTGTAGGGATCTCAACGCTCAACCTTTCACCCGGCAAGAGACGACTGACGCCGTTAATGACCGAGCGAATATCTATCTGCGAAAAACAGAGCCACCGAGAACCGAATGCCGCCATATCGATCTCTCTTGCAGGAAGCAGCGCGGCGGCATACTGTGGATTCGTCGAGATGATAACAGCATCAGAACTTCTTGAATAGTACACGTCACGCAAACCGAGTCGGTCATTAATAACTGTCAGTTTGTTGTTCGCTATATATACAGCAGCATATTGACCTTCGAACTTCCCTTGAAGTATCTCTGAGCCGAGAGCATCGGTTATCTCTTCTGATCGTAGAATATGGTAGTCGTCTCCGCTACGGCGAATGAGCAGTCCCGCAAGAAGTGTAGAGTGATGCTCATCAGTTGCAAATGTGAAGGTAGGACTACCCGCAGAGTATAAAATACAGAAACCTGAACCATGATACTCACCACAGCCGACAGGGTGCCGTTTCTTAAGCTTCGCTATGGTATCTTCGGTTTGCTCCCCGATAAGTATCGTAAACCAACTCATGCGCCTAAGGTGAATAAAACAGATATGATTACTTTCAACATAATATTCGGTTGCGCTCTAATCTAGTAAGTAACACTACAACTAAAGATGGTACTTTAGTTTACAAAACAGTTTTTTAGCTCACGCATGATTTTCTTACTAAGATTATTGTCAGGTATTGGATTGTTCTTCAATAAGAACAGAATGTCTTTGTGGCGAAGGTCCACATGCAATACTGCATTTGCAACAGTTTTAGTCTGAGGATTGACTACGTGACAAGATTCTATTTTTTGTCGATGGTAAGATTCAGACATTAGTACGATGAACCTAAACATATGTAGAATGTCGACATACGCATATAGAATGTTACTGCCAGGCTCACCTTTTAATGAAATAATATTAAATATTTCATTGTCATTTCTGTATCCTGAGGTATCCTCAATTAAATAACACAACGCAACAACGTTATTTTGCTCCTCTCCTTTTATGAATTTGAGAAGTTCGTTGCTCCCCATGTCTTCCATCCTATTGCCAAGATAGAGATAGTAGTTCAAAGCAATCTTTCCTATAGCTCTAAATATGTCATCGCTCAGTAAAAAATCAAATTCATACTTCTCAACCAATGGTTTGGCAACCTGCTGAGCATTCTTAATTACCTCATCGGCAATTGATAGTGGCAAATTTCTCTCTTTTAATGTTTTTCTTATCTCATGGTATAGTCGATCCTTCGTCGGAGCACTAATGTTTATTTTATCGTCTTCGAGTTTTACTTGAAGTGTCAATACTGATGAGCTCCCATCCATATGTATTCTCAGTGGACTTTGAGTTAAAGATGTGGTCGCGTTAAAATTATCTACGTTGCCAATTCCAAGTTTGACGAGTATTGGACGTAAACTGTTTACTAACGAAGCATCAATAGTTTTTCCAAAATCTTCATTGCATTTCTTGCACAGAATATCTCTTGATGATATGATTCCACCTATACCTTCAGGTATAATATGTTCGTTTGATCGATTCTTATTGTTGATTGTATCGTTACAACAGTAGCATTTTACAGGTATATGATTCATATTTGTCAATGATTCATTAAACAAATTGATACTAAAGCAATCGAGATTTTATTCAACACAATAATTTGATAATTCATCCTGTAATAGGTGCTCATC
>JAYUZC010000044.1:0-2948 GCA_043752045.1 Bacteroidota bacterium
AAAATAATGATACTATGCTAATGTAATGGATTATTTCTATCCTGAACAGTACTCCCTTTTAGGGAGAGGGGAGTAAGAAAAATGTCAATCAAGACCTACATAGAAGCCATAAACGACGCACTCCACTACGAGATGGAGCGCGACCCATCTGTCTTCTTGATTGGCGAAGATATCGGTCCTTACGGCGGAGCGTTCAAGGCGACGAAGGGTCTCTATAATAAGTTTGGCGAGGCGCGTGTCATTGATACGCCTATTGCAGAGTCAGGCCTTGTCGGTGTTGCGCTTGGCGCGGCACTCTTTGGGTATAAGCCCGTTGCCGAAATGCAGTTCGCTGATTTTGTGACGAACACGTTTAATATGCTCGTCACTGTTGCAGCTACGACGGGCTACCGATGGAATCTCCCGTTGCCATTCGTACTTCGTCTGCCTTCGGGCGGTGGGTTATCTAGTGGACCATTCCACTCGCGCAATCCGGAAGTATGGTTTGCCCATCAACCGGGATTAAAAATTGTCTGCCCATCATCTCCCTCTGATGCAAAAGGTTTGCTCATTGCCGCTATCCGCGACCCAAGCCCCGTGCTGTACTTTGAGCATAAGCGACTTTACCGTTCGCTCAAGGAAGAAGTACCTGACGGCGAACATGTTGTCGAGATAGGCAAGGCACGTACAGTCCGAGAGGGAAGCGACGCATCTATCATTACCTACGGCGGCACTGTGCCGATGGCGGCGGAAGTAGCCGAAGAATTTGCACAAAAAGGAATTGCAAACATTGAGGTCATAGATATTCGCTCGCTTGCCCCGTTCGATGAAGAAGCGGTCATGGCAAGTGTCCGCAAGACAAGCCGCGCTCTGATCCTCCACGAAGATAACCTAACAGCCGGCTTCGGCGCAGAGATAGCAGCACGTCTGACCGACAAATGTTTTGAATCCCTCGACGCCCCCATAAAACGCCTCGCTGCATTTGACAGCCCCGTCCCCTTCGCCCCAAACTTAGAGAAGATGATACTCCCAAGCAAAGCACAACTCGAAGCTGCTTTGATGGGGTTGTTGGAGTATTAATTACTTCTTGATAAACTTAATGGGTTTATGATTTGCATCTGAAGTAACGAAGTAAATACCTGAGGGTAGATGAGAAACATCTATTTTTCTTCCCAAATGAAAATTATGTGAAAGTACTTCTTTACCCAAAAGATTTCTGAAAGTAACCCAATAGATATTCTCTATATTCGTGGTCACATAATCGTTTGCCGGATTTGGATAAATGCTCAACGTTGAATTCTCACTTGCATCTTGCTGAACACGGCTAAACGTGGTATCCCGAAGACGCCATAATTGATTTTTTTGCGCACTATCATAATGTGCAGAAAAATAAACTGATCCATTATATTCTATATATTGCTTATATTCTTCTCCGATTATTGCATTTTTATAGGGTGTAAAGCTAAGAGGTACTTGGAATGTACCAGATTGAGTGCCATCTGATCTCCATAGTTGACAACCTTGACCTGCAAATGCAGAAAAATATAACAATCCATTATAGATAAAATAGTTATTGGGTAATCCATGCCATGTGGATAATATATCTTTGAAAAGTTGTGTACCTGTTTCTGTACCGTCTGATATATAAAGTTCTAATCCTGTAGAGCTATCTGACCCTGTGTAGAATAAATACTCATTGTATACTTTGTAGTGATATGGGATATATTCATGATGACGTCTCAATAATGAGGTACCAGTAGTTGTGCCATCAGTTACAAAAATCCCGGTTATATTATCTGGGGCCTTTGTAGTATATGCACCGAAGTATACTTTGTCTTTGTAGCTTGTAAAAGCTAACGGATGAGAGTCTCCATTGGGGTTAATGTCTTTTAGCATGAATGTACCTTTACTTGTACCATCGGATACCCATGGTTCAATCTTTGCTTTAATACTATTACCTCGAAAAAACAGTTTATCAGAAGTTGCTAATAACGAAAGATTAAAATCCCCACTCGCTACAACACTTAAACCAACTGGATACCCAGCAGAATCCTTTACAAGGTCTGTCCCGCCGATATTACCATCAGTAAACCAAAATCCGGCCCTATTATTTCCGAAGTTTCCGGTAAAATATAGTCTGTCTTTAAATTCTACAAATCCTTTGATCGATGAGGAGTTGCTTATAGTAGTATCGCTTTGAATGATAATAGAAGTACCATCCTTTGTACCATTAGTCTTCCAAACCTCACTCCCATTGATACCATCACTGTTAGCGCTAAAGACCATTATGCTATCGAACACGAAAAGTTGATTAGGATATGAAGTCCCGTTCGGATTTAAATCTGCAAATAACTTCGTACCCTCTTCTGTACCATCGGTTTCCCATAATTCAAACCCATTTGAGTCATCTATTGCGCGAAAGAAAAGCTTTCCTTTAAAAACAGTGAGGTTTTGAGGAAAGGAGGATCCTTTTACTTTAATATCCTTCACTATCTTCGTCCCTTGCTCTGTACCATCGGTTACCCAAAGCTCTCTACCGTGTACACCATCATCCGCAGCAAAGTACAGTTTATCATTATATACCTGGAAACTATCAGGATAAGCCCATCCTGTAGGATTAATAACTTTTACCAACTCGACTACTTGAGAATTTGCCTCAATAGAAAAGAATAGAGAAATAAAGAAAAGTAGTACTTTTTGCATTTTCGTAAGTTGTGATAGAGTTAACTATACTAACTTGAGGATTGAAGAATGATTACACCTTTAAAGAGTTATAGTCTTATCTTCCTGCAACTCTGGGCAATCTCTCAACTGATAGCCGCATTCCTATTGAATGCAAGATAGAGTCAATACTTTGGAGCTTTGGGTTTCCGTTCTTCGAGAGGGTACGGTAGAGTGCATACCTCAACTAATAGGTGCTCATGGATTTTTGGCGATATTGATTCGTATTCGCGGATTTCAAACTATTT
>JAYUZC010000045.1:0-7555 GCA_043752045.1 Bacteroidota bacterium
ATATACTAATTTGCAAATAATAAAACCTATCGTAATATACGATAAGAGTAATAATCTACAATATTGAAGCTCCGATATATGTGGGGATTCAAGAGCGGCACTTCAATGACCTCAAGCCTGCAAATATACGGATATTTGCACGAAATTATTCTATTATTCCCCCATTAATTTCAGATATGGCAATTGGCAAGCCCGCGTTTCTCAAGGTATCGTTGATGATATTCTTCTGCCTTGTAAAATGTTACCGCCGGCTCAATTAGGGTGACTATCGGGTTGCGGAATTTTCCGCTTTCACTAAGTGCTTGCTTTGATACTTCTGCTCGTGCCTTCTGTGAATCAGAATGATAGAAAATAGCGCTTCGGTACTGTGAGCCGAAGTCGGGTCCCTGACGATTTAGCTGGGTCGGGTTGTGGTTTTCCCAAAATACATTGAGCAATGTGTCGTAACTGACTTTTTCGGGGTCAAAAACGACTTCTACCGCTTCGGCGTGACCTGTTTCATCCGTGCAGACTTCTTGGTATGTAGGATTGTCTTTCTGGCCACCGGTATAGCCGGACGCGGCATCAATGACACCGGGTACCTCACGGAATGTCTGTTCCACTCCCCAAAAACATCCTGCTGCAAATGTAGCTTTTTCCATTGTATTTATTCGTTTCTTGCGTCAGATACGTTATTGATATGCACTTTGTTCCCTTCAAGCGTAAAGTGAAACCGCCAGTATTTATATGAGAATACCAAACCGCTGTCTTTTGCTTTTTTAATGCGTCGGTAGGCATGTGGTTCAGGGTCGAGGGTAAGGACTCGCTCAGTATGTTTTACCAGATCAAGTCCCTCTGCATCTTCAATGAGTTTTGCTTTTTTCTTTTCTTTTGGTGTCCAAGACACTTCATATTCCATCTTTGGAATCTCATCAATCCATCCTGCCTTTGCATTCGGAAATGATTCGGCGTAGGGAAGATAGGGTTTAATATCGAGTATTGGTGTCCCGTCAAGCAGATCAACATTCCCGACGCGGAGTTCTAACCCCTTTACCTCGAGTAGGTCAACGAGTGAAAGACCGATCGGATTTGGTCTATGCGGAGAACGAGTCGCAAACACGCCGCGCTTTCCCTTTCCGCGAGGGGTTTGTACTTTTGGATTCCAATTCGGATTGCGGTGGAACAGGTAAATTACCCATATCTTATCGAACCCAGCAAGGTCATCAACTGCTTGTTCGTAGTTCATCCCTTTTTCGAGGATGATCGTCCCTTCAGCCGAACGGTCATCTGCACGCGGCTGCCGCGGGGCGGCATAGCGGTCTTGGTAAGGGGTTCGTATGATGCCAATGGGCGTGAGGGTTATATCCATGATAATAATGGAACAATTATTTGAAGAGATTTCTTCTTATTTTTACGTTTGTACTTGGCTGAAACAAATGTAGGAAATCAGAGTCTAATTACTCGTGAAAAAGCACCTTATTCTACTCATCATCCTTGCCTTATCGGTTGCTGCTATGGCGCAGACCGGAAGCGATAAAAAAAACATTGTTAGTCTTGACGATGCAATTCGTATTGCGCTCGAGAAGAACTACTCTACCCGTTCTGCATCGCTCGAGCTTCAACGCTCCGAACTTGAGCGGACAAAATCGAAGGATGCAATTTTGCCGAGTTTTTCGGGTGATGCTTCCTATCGGTACAATCAACAAATAACGAAATCAAATGTGCTGGGGCTTGATGCCGATTCAAATTTCACGGTTATCGGTACTGTAACACCCGATCAGTCTCAATCGGTAAGTTACGGCGTCGGGGGTGATATTAATATATTCGCAGGCGGCGGAGATGCTGCAAGAATAGAAGCTAGTAGCAAAGCCCTTGATGCCTCTAAATATACATTGAAGTGGACAAGACAATCAGTTGCCCTTGATGTGACACGTGCATATATCAATGCACTACGCACTCGCGAGCTGGTCATAACTTCTGAAAAGACGCTTGAGCAAACTACTGCACAGCTTGACCGAATTCGTGGACTTTATCAAGCAGGATCAGTGGCTATCGGGCAAGTCTATCAACAAGAAGCGCAGCTTGGTCAGCAGGAGCTTGATCTTATCACTTCACGCAATGATTTTGATAATGCAAAAGCCGATCTTTTGTATATACTGAACGTCCCCGCAAATGGATATAATCGTTATGATATAACTTCATCTGGAATTGATACTACTGTTAGTTCACTCAAAGCAAAAGCACGCTCCATCACACCGCGTGAAGAGGAGTTAGAGACCGTCATTAATTCAAGAGAAGACTTTTCCGCTACACGCTCGACTATTCTTGCAAATGAGGCATTTATCGGTATAACACGCTCGTCACTTTTACCTCGACTTGACGCAAGTTTCGGGATCGGTGGAAGTGGTGTTCGCGCTGATCTTGAACGTATGAGATTCTTTAATTCGTATTACGGGGGCGTGAATTTATCAGTCCCCATTTTTGATAGAATGCAGAACCGCATTCAAATTGAACAGCAGGAAATTGATATTGAAACTTCACGCATTCGTCTTGAGCAGCAAGAGCAGCAGTATCGTGCAGAAGTTGCGAAGGCAATGAACACCGTCAAAAATGCTGAATTGGCTATTGATGCTGCGCAGCGTTTACTTCGTTCTGCAGAGGAAAGCTTACGTTCTGCAGAAGAACGTTATAGAGTTGGGGCAGGTATTCAGACCGATGTTATTATTGCACAGGCAACGATACAACAAGCCCGTACAAGCAACGTAAATGCTGTTTATACTTTGCTCCTTGCACAAAAAGTGCTTGAGTATCAGCTTGGCAGATGGAATTATTAAGTTTTTGAAATCATCACCTTTTTAGTATAGTATATGGACTCGTCACAAACTAACGTACCAGTAAATACAACGACAAAGACCGTCGTTGATAAAATAAAGAAAAAGAAGAAACGCAATCGGTGGATATGGATATCCCTTATTGCGATGGTTGTAGTTGTCGGTGTGCTTATCGCTCTCAATAGTGGTAAAGAAAAATCTATCACAGTTCAGGTTGAGAAAGCATCGAAGCGTACAATTACAGAAGTTGTACAAGCGACTGGTAAGGTACAGCCGGAATACAAAGTAAAGGTTGCGCCTGAAGTATCAGGTGAGATAACGCAGCTTCCGCTCAAAGAAGGGTCGCGGGTTAAGAAAGGGCAGCTTCTTGCGAAAATACAGCCGACAAGTATCGCAGCGCAGTATGATGCCGCACGAGCATCGGTCTCAAGTTCGCAGGCGCGGGTTGAACAGATACGTGCACAACGCATTCAGGCTGAGCTCGCCTTAAAGCGCGGGAAAGAACTTAATACTAAAGGGATTGTCTCGGCATCAGAACTTGAACAGTTACAGGCAACATTCGACGTAGCAGACGCAAACTTCAAGGCAGGGCAGTTTGATGTATCTGCTTCACAGAGTCAGTTGAAGCAAATTGCAGAGTCACTTCGTAAGACAACAGTTGAGGCACCGATGAACGGCGTTATTACACAGCTAATCAGTCAGCTTGGTGAAAAAGTCGTCGGAACAAGCCAGTTCTCCGGTACAGAAATGATGACAGTTTCGGATCTTTCAGTGATGAATGCTGAAGTAGAAGTTGATGAGAACGATGTAGTGAACATCTCACTTGGTGATACAGCGCGTGTTACAATTGACGCATTCCCGAACAGAGTCTTTAAAGGAGTTGTCGTCGAGATCGCTAACAGCGCAAAGCTCAAAGGTGTCGGTTCGCAAGATCAGTCAACAAATTTTGCTGTAAAGATCCGTCTTACAGATTTTACCGAAGGTGAACTTCGCCCGGGCATGAGCTGCACAGCAAAGATCGAGACGGAGACAAAATTTGATATTATGACCGTCCCGATCATGGCAGTAACTCGCCGCACAACGATGGGCGCAGCGAAAGTAGAGGAGAAGAAAGACGACGAAGCACCTGAAATATCAGAAGTAGCCAAAAAAGAAGAAAAGAAGAAAGAAGACAGCTCGCCGCTTATTGTGTTTGTTGTTGAGAACGGCAGAGCAAAAGCAGTACCCGTCAAAACAGGCATCTCTGATAACGCGTATGTCGAAATAACTGAAGGTATCAAAGGTGGGGAAGAGATAGTCAAAGGAAATTATGCGGCAGTCTCGAAAGAACTTAAGGATAAGTCGCTCGTTCGAGTTGAAGGCGCAACAAAAGCAAAAGCCCAGGAGAAAAAATAATTATGCATACTCCGGATTCCTCGGTCATCTATCTTGAAGATATTTTTCGCGTCTATGAAATGGGCGAGGAGAAGGTCTATGCTCTTCGCGGCGTAACCGTTGGTATAAAGCGCAATGAATATGTTGCTATCATGGGACCATCAGGTTCAGGCAAGTCAACGCTGATGAATCTCATCGGCTGTCTTGATACGCCAAGTTCGGGCAATTATTTTTTCAACGGCGCAAATGTTGCAGGTCTTGATGATGATGAACTTGCAGAAATTCGTAATCGCGAGATCGGCTTCGTATTCCAGACATTTAACCTTCTCCCCCGCAGTGATGCACTTCATAATGTCGAACTTCCGCTTGTCTATTCAGGTGTTAAAAAAGAAGAGCGTTTAGAACGAGCATTCCAAGCACTTGTGAATGTTGGTCTTGATTCTCGCGCAACACATAAGCCCAATGAGCTATCAGGTGGTCAGCGTCAGCGTGTAGCGATAGCCCGTGCGCTCGTCACAAATCCGTCTATCATTCTTGCTGATGAACCGACAGGTAATCTTGATTCCAAGACCGGCGATGAGATCATGCATCTCTTCCAAGAACTTCACGATAAGGGGAACACGATCATCGTTGTCACTCACGAAGAAGAAATTGCCCGCCATGCGCATCGCATCATCAGAGTACGCGACGGTAAAGTAGAAAAGGACGAACAGGTCAGATAATGGCACGTGTGCTCCATAATATCTCCGAGACATTATCAATTGCAACTCGCGCGATAAAGGGCAACCCTTTGCGCGCCGGATTGACGATGCTCGGTATTATTATCGGTATCTTTACCGTGACCATTATGGGTGCGTTTCTCGACGGAATGGATGGCCTCTTCCGTATGACGGCAAGCAGCATGAAGACGGAAGTCTATTACGTTGATAAATGGGATTGGGGTGGTGGTGATTGGCGCCTGATGCGTAACCGTCCGCCGATCAGAAGAGAGTATGCCGATATACTTCGTCAGAGAATGTCAACGGCAGAAGCTATTAGTATATCAGCAAATCTTTGGGGGCAAGACGCAAAGTACAAAGCAAGAAGTATAAATTTCATCAGTGCTATTGGTGCAGAGGCAGACTACACAAAGATCGAAAGCATTGATATGGAGAGTGGTCGGTTCTTTACGGCGACCGAACTCAATGCTGCGCGGCCTGTCTGTATGATAGGGTATGAAGTTCAGCAAAAACTTTTCCCTAATCAGTCCCCGATAGGCGAGATCATCCGTGTTTCCGGGTATCCGCTTGAAGTTATCGGTATTGCAAAACGAGTCGGCGGACTCTTCGCCGTGTTCACTGTTGATAATTCGGTCGTTATGCCGCTTCGAACTCTTGAGGCAGTATCGGGGAGTCAAATAGAAGATGTTACAATAGCAGTGAAGTCTGCATCTATCGAACGACGGCTTGATACCCGAGATGAACTTGAGTTTACCATGCGTTCGCTTCGCAAACTCAAGCCCGGCGCGCCGCTCAACTTCGGCATCAATAACCAAGATCAGTTCAACGACCAAATCGATGCAATATCGGGTACACTAAGTATTGTCGGGTATCTCATTACAGGACTGTCGCTTCTTGTCGGCGGTATTGGTATTATGAACATCATGTTCGTGAGCGTCAAAGAACGTACTCGTGAGATCGGCATTCGCAAAGCCATTGGCGCGAATCGTCGCTCGATCATGCGTCAGTTCTTATATGAAGCATCTATCCTATCGCTAATAGCAGGTGTCATAGCTCTTATGCTTGCATATCCTGTTACTGTTATTGCGAACAATGTTTTGCTTGAAGGGTCTGACCTACAGATTGCATTCCCGATAAAGTTTGCTGTTATCGGTATTGTGCTTTCACTTGTAACCGGTATCCTTTCGGGGATAGCCCCTGCACTCAAAGCAAGTAAGATGGACCCGGTAGAAGCGCTTCGATATGAATAACCAATGCATGTAAAAGAGAACATACGGATGGCATTCTCATCGCTTCGCATGAATAAACTTCGTGCCGGGCTGACGATGCTTTCTGTTGTCGTTGGTGTATTCTCGATCATTGGCGCGATGACTGCTATCGGCATCCTGACGAACTCTGTAAGTGCATCGCTCTCACAGCTTGGTAACGAAACGTTCACGATCCAGAAGTTCCCCTCCATCCAAATGGGCGGAGCGGACTGGATGAATTACATGAACCGTAAGTCTATCACCTACGACCAGGTGAAGTTCGTTCGCGAGTTCACGACGCTTCCTGTCGCAGTGAGTGCAGAGCATCAGATCGCTCCGCTTACTGTATCCTATGGTAACGAGAAGAGCGACCCACAGTTCGAGCTTATAGGAAGTGATGAGAACTTTGCGACCAACCATAATACCGTCATTCAAGAAGGTAGAATGCTCACGACTGATGACATTGAGTATGCCCGCAATGTTGCCATACTGACTAAAGATATTATCAAGCGTGTATTCAAAGATGGTTCTTCTCCGCTCGGGAAAACGGTGAAGCTCAACGACTATCCGTATGAGGTTATCGGAATCTTCGAGCCAAAGGGCGGTGGGGGTGGGGCTTCACAAGATAACTTCGCACTCATCCCGATCACGAATGAACAAAAGAACTTTGTTGATCGCGACCTCATCTCGCTCAACGTTACTGTAAAGGCACGCTCACAAGAAGTACTTGAAGCAACGCAAGATGAAGTCATTGGTGCGCTTCGCACTGCTCGCGGTGTGAAGCCCGGTGCTGAAAATGACTTTGAAGTTGAATCGAACACAAGTTTGAACTTGCAGTTCGAGAGTTTCTCGGATTATATTGTCTATGCCGGTGTCGGTATCAGTGCTATTGCGCTACTTGCCGCATCGATCGGTATTATGAATATCATGCTTGTTTCAGTTACCGAACGCACGAAAGAGATAGGCATCCGAAAAGCACTCGGCGCGAGGAGAAGTAGCATTGTTGGGCAATTCCTGACAGAAGCGGTCGTGCTCTGTTTGCTTGGTGGTATTATCGGTATCATTCTTGGCATTGCTTTCGGGAACATCGTCGCTATCTTTATGAGCGTTCCGCTCTATATCCCGTACCTCTGGGTTGGCATTGGTCTTGTCGTCTGTACGCTTGTCGGTGTCGTTTTCGGACTCTACCCCGCCATCAAAGCAGCACGGATGGACCCGATAGATGCATTAAGATTTGAATAAGGATACAATTCTTCCCGTAGATTTGCATATATGAAAATGGCAAATCGCTCATCCTATTTCCTTTGCATTCTCTCCGGAGTACTTCTTGCTCTGTCATTTCCGCCATTTGGTATCCTTGGCGGGTTTGCTGCCTTTATTGGGCTTATCCCGCTTCTTGTCGCTC
>JAYUZC010000046.1:0-2935 GCA_043752045.1 Bacteroidota bacterium
CAAAAGTATCCCGAACGAGTAACGCATCTTATCCTGCGAGGTATCTTCTTAGGCCGCGACGAAGATAATAAGTGGCTTTATGAGTATGGCGCGAGCGAGTTATTCCCCGAGAAGTGGGATGAATTCAAAAAGGGCGTGGCACCAAATCCGGGTGAAAGTTATATTGACGCATACTATCGCGCGCTCACCGGCATAGAAGAAAAACCGATGCTCGAAGCTGCACGACGCTGGAGCAATTGGGAGTTCTCTATCATTAAACTTGTCAATGAAGACAAATCACTCGATGATGATTCTGCTATAAGCTTCTCGCGCATCGAATGTCACTACATCAAAAATAACTGCTTCCTCGAAGAAGGTCAGCTTTTGACGGACGCACACAAGATTGCGCACATCCCGATGACCATTGTTCACGGGCGCTACGACGTCATCTGCACAATGCGAAACGCTTGGGAGCTAAAACGTGTACTACCGCATGCAAATCTCGTCGTTACACCGCGTGCAGGTCACTCGATGTTTGACGCAGAAAACGCGGAAGCACTTGTAGATGCTACTAACGGGTATCGTGCGACGGAGTGATGGCTAATAGAGAATCGGAGATAGTGTTCCGTGCGGCTTTGAAGGAAGATGCGAATGATATTGCCTACATACTTCGCACCTGCCTTCTCTATATTCTACCCGATCTTCCAGCGCTACATACACCGGATGAAGACATTAACTTCGTTGCTAATGTAGTAATGAAGGAGTGCGAAGTTATTGTCGCGACAGATGCTGATAAGCCGATTGGTTTTATCGCATACAAACAAGACTGGATAAGTCACTTGTATATTCTTCCCGATAATCATTATAAAGGGATTGGGACTAAACTCCTCTCCTATGCAACAAAAGCATACCCATACTTACAACTCTGGACATTCCAAAGAAACGCACAAGCACGAAGCTTCTACGATAAGCATGGTTTCATACCAACAACCTTCACAAACGGCGAAGGCAATGAAGAGAAGGAGCCGGATGTAATGTACGAGTGGAAATCCCTCACATTACCAACCTCACAATAAACCAGCACCAAACTGCGGAGATGACACCTGCGATTACGTCAAGCATGACGCCTGTCTTTGCCATTTGTGGGATGGTTACGTAGCCGCTTCCGAATACGATGGCGTTCGGCGGTGTGCCGGCAGGGAGTGCGAAGTCGCAGGACGATGACATTGTTGCCGAGTAGAGAACTGTCGGAAGAAGAGTTGGCGATATTACTCCTTTGAGTACATTCAACATGATTGCGATGGTAGCCGTGTTCGATGCTACAGCAGAAATGCCAACCGTTGCCAGCGAGACAAGTAGCACTTGCATAAATTCACTCATCGAAGTAATAAATGCAAGCTGCGAGCCGAGATATTCAGAGAGTCCGCTGGCTTGAATGCCGCTTGCCATTGCAAAGCTTCCGCCGAGTAAAATGAGCGTCCCCCACGGCAATCCTTTGAGGTGTTTTACTTCGAGCACTTGTCTTCCCTGCTCACGCCACAATAATAAAAGTATTCCTGCAAGTAGCGATACCCCACCTTCGACATGAGCCCCTATAAGTTTGAACGACGTAACATGCGGCTTGAGGAATGTCGTTATCGGGTCGCTCAATATCCAGACGGTTGCTGCAAGCATGAAAATAAAAAGCACGCTCCACTCCTGCTCTTTCATGTGACCAAGTTTTGCAAGCTCTCCGCGTATAACTTCGTCGCTTGCACGCGGCGGGAGTTCGTCGCGTCTGGCAATGCGCCAAAGAAAATACCACGTGATCGGGATAAGAAACAACGTGAACGGCATTGCAATCATCATGAAGTCCAAGAACGAGACGGGCATTCCGTTCTTTTCCATGAAGCCAACGAACATGGCATTCGGTGCAGTCGCTATCGTCGTGCCGAGACCAATGTTCGAACCATAAGCTATCGAGAGCATAATAGCCATACCGTAAAACCCGAGACGTTTACCACCGCCGGATACTTCCATCTGATGAATGACCGCCATCCCTATCGGAAACATAAGAGCCGCCGTAGCGGTGTTCGAGAGCCATAGCGAGATGAACGCCGTCGAGGTGAGCATCCCCAGCAGAAGATGCTTCGGCTCGGTACCGATATACTTCATAATGTTCAGAGCGATGCGCTTATGCAGTCCCCATTGCTGCATAGCGGCGGCAATACATAGTCCACCGGCAAAAAGCCAGATATATGGGTCGAGATATTGCAGAAGTGTAGAGCCAAGATCGGAGAAAAATCCTTTGCCGAAGACACCCAGTATCGGAAATAGAAGCGGTGGGATGCAGGCAGTGATGGTTATCGGCATTGCCTCGGTAAGCCACCACATAGCCATCCAAAACGCAACAGCGGCAGCAAGAGCAGGTCTGCCCTCGGAGATGTGATGCAGGGGTGTGTCAATAAGCAGGATGACGACAAAGCCGACAATCCCCGCAACAAACCCAAACCACTGAACTTTGGATGAAGGTAACTCTATCTTTCGCAAGTAATCATAAAGGCGATAATGAAAGCGCTGCGAAAATACGAAAGTCGTAGTGGGTTTAGATATTATCCACTATTGTCTCTTTTGTGGAAAATATGAAGAAATTAAGAGTTTCGTTATTTGTTATCTACCTGACTCAATTTTTGTGCCAAAACCAATAGTGCCGGAAAACAACACACAAGCCTTCATAGATTCGCCGCTAAAAGTGCGGCTTGTCAACTCATTCGCCGAGCCGTTCAAGAATGCCATTGCTACCGCCCGTACATGCTACTCCTCAAAGGGTATCATCGAAACGGAACAGGTTACGATGGAAAAACACGGACCGCTCGCCGAAAGCATCTTTGAAGCCGGGCATCATACAACGCTCCAACATGCGCATTTCCAGTTCGCGCTCGAAGGCGTATCGCGTCATGCCATCTGGAGTTTTCTG
>JAYUZC010000047.1:0-2932 GCA_043752045.1 Bacteroidota bacterium
ATAAGAAAAGGCAAAGGTAGGACAAACATTACAATATACCAAATATACTCATCTTGGAAATGAAGCCAAACCCCGTCAGGAAAATATGAGTCGCCTGAATCACCGATAATGTTAGCACTAAGAATTAGAAGTAAGTTGTTAATCGCATGCGCAGAAGCCGAAGCAAGGAAACTTCGATATTTTATACAAAGAAGCCCATAGAATAAACCGCCCACGAACGTATTAACAAATTGTATGCTACCGTGTGCAAAACCAAAGAGCAGGGCTGAAATTAAGACAGCAAGTATTGGCTTCCATTTAGAGAGAAAACCAACAATTACTCCGCGAAAAATAAGTTCTTCAACCAGTGGTGCAACAATACACACTAATAAAATTACAATTAGTAAGGATGAAGTATTGTCAGATAAAAAAAGCTTTTTGAATCTTCCATTTTGACAAGTTTTTCATACAAATAAACCTGATCAATATATGACATAACCCACATCACGAGCCCTATACACCCTAGCTTGAAAACCGATAGGATTAAGATATATAGTGCGTCTTCCTTTAAAAATCTACCAAACGAGAAAAGTTTGAAGAAGTTATTCATAGGTTGCCTCATTAGGGTTTACGCTCGATGGCAAAAATACAGCCAAAGTAGGGTACGTGTATGTTATACTGAGATTATATCAGGCAGTGTAATTGCTGCCAAAATCATTAAATCTTTCCAAATCTCTCGAAGAGTGATTTCCTTGCCGTATATTAACAGGTGATAATAAAGGCACCTTTTGTGATAAAAATATGTTTTATAGAAGTCCAATAATCATTTTTCCAAATGACAACATCTGCCAAAATGTCAGTCCGGTCTGTTTTCTCACTCCCCAAACCTGCACCAACCAAATGTGTAAATTCTTGGCATCGAGGATGGAGATCTGTGGTGGTGTAATATTAGTCTGTTGAATTATATGGCACTTAGCTACCCATGCTTGGCACCTGTTTGGGGATGCTATGAAATATGAACGATGAGCTATGAAAGGGGTTTGGGGAAGAGATTTTGGACTGACAAAATGTCAGTTTGTGTGTGTTGTTAGTGGTTCTTGGGATGATTGTTGAGGGCTAATTCTCGGCGTCGTGGGTAAATATTCCGTATTTTTGCAAGTCTATAATGATAATACTACCAAAAAATTACATAAAATGAGCGTATTAGTTAATAAGAATACACGACTTATCGTCCAGGGCATCACAGGCAGCGAGGGCACGTTCCACGCCCAGCAAATGATAGAGTACGGCACAAAGGTTGTCGGCGGCGTAACGCCCGGCAAAGGCGGCACCGAGCATATCGGAGTTCCGGTTTTTAATACTGTCCGCGATGCCGTCACCGCGACGCAGGCAAATGCCTCGGTCATTTTCGTCCCACCGGCTTTTGCCGCAGATGCAATTTTAGAAGCGATCGATGCAGGTCTTCCGCTTGTCGTCTGTATCACTGAAGGTATCCCTGTTCGTGACATGATCGGCGTCAAAGCAGCACTTGATAATTCAAACACCGTTCTTATCGGACCGAACTGCCCCGGCGTTATCACACCAGGAGAAGCAAAGATAGGTATCATGCCCGGCTTTATCCATACTCCGGGTCGTATTGGTATCGTATCGCGTTCAGGAACACTAACCTACGAAGCTGTAAAGCAGATAGGCGATGCAGGTCTTGGTCAGTCAACGGCTATCGGTATCGGCGGCGACCCAATTATCGGGACGCAGTTCATTGATGCGCTGAAGTTGTTTCAGGCAGACCCCGACACCGACGCTATCATTATGATCGGCGAGATCGGTGGCTCGGCAGAAGAAGAAGCTGCATATTTTGTAAAAGAGCATGTCACGAAACCTGTTGTTGGGTTCATCGCAGGTCGCACCGCACCTCCGGGTCGCCGCATGGGACATGCAGGAGCCATCATCTCCGGCGGCAAGGGCACTGCCGATGAGAAGATGAAGACAATGACAGAATGCGGCATCATGGTCGTTGACTCCCCGGCACTGCTCGGCGAGACAGTTGTGAAGGCGCTGAAGAAATAATTTTTGGAAGTGATTAGTGGCAAGTGATTAGTTGAATTCAACTCTTACTATCCACTAACCACTCGTCACTAACCACTACTGATGCGCTCCGGACAGATAACAGTCAAAGAGCTAACCGCTCTTCGTAACGAAGACGCTGATGTTATCATCATTGATGTCCGCGACGCGGAGAAGTTTGGCGAAGGGCATATCCCCGGCGCAGTGAACATTCATAAGACAGTTATCACCGATGAAATAACTTCTGTGGTAGCGGATAAATCTGCAAGGATAGTCTGCCACTGCGGCGGCGGCGAAAGCGGACCACGCTCGGCAGAAGCACTCGCCGCAATGGGTTATGAAAATGTCTCATGTTTGGTCGGTGGATTTAGAGGATATGAGGCAAGTGGCGGAGAGGTGGAGAAGTAGCTCGGAATTATTCTCTCGATAACTTCCTTCCGAAATGTATGACATACGGTGCAATTACGATAGATAAAGAGATATTAGGCGGTACCCCGGTCTTTACCGGCACACGAGTACCGATCCAATCATTGTTTGATTACATTGAGTCCGGCGACCCACTCGAAGAATTCTTAGAGAACTTCCCGACAGTAGAATCATCGCAAGCAATAGAAGTTCTTGAGAAGGCAAAGTATAGTATGACCTCTGAAAAGATATTAGATGAGAATTTTGCTTGATGAAAATCTTCCGTCGAAGTTGAAATTCGATTTTCCTTCAGAGATTTAAGTCAAGACTGTGAAGGATATGGGATGGAAAGGAAAACAGAACGGAGAGTTGTTGAGACTCATTGATTCAACCAGCTTTGATCTTTTTATTACACTTGATAAGAACCTTCGTCATCAACAGAATTTGGATCGTTATACCTTTAGATTTATTCTGTTGGTAGCTT
>JAYUZC010000048.1:0-2932 GCA_043752045.1 Bacteroidota bacterium
TTCCACCACTCATTTGCTGAAGCGCTTCCGGTAAGCGCATGAGCGACGAAGACCGCATTCGATTTGTCCGCATTTAGCTCACCATACGTCTCATACGCAATGGTTACGTTATCGAGAACATCACCACACTGAAGCGTGATCGGCTTCTTTAACAATGCACTACCTTTATGTATATTATACTTCTGCAAGCTGCAACTCCTCTTCCTTTACGCTGGTAGATACAGCATCAAGTGCTTGCGAGAGATCTGAGATGAGATCGTCAACATTCTCAATACCGACAGAAATACGAATGATGTCATCGGTAATACCTGCTTTCTCGCGAAGTTCTTTCCCCATAGAGAAATGACTCATGGTTGCAGGATGCTCAATCAGAGACTCTACGCCACCGAGCGACTCGGCAAGAGCGAATATTTTTGTACGTCGCAAAACTTCAAGCACAGCATCTTTCCCCTCTTTTAGACGGAAGCTGATAACTCCGCCAAATCCGTTTTGTTGTTTCTTCGCAATTTTATGTGTTGGATGTGAAGGTAGTCCCGGGTAAAACACCTCTTCAATGGCGGGATGGCTATCCAAGAACTCTGCAATAGCATTGGCATTCTCTTCATGCTGACGGATACGAACAGCGAGTGTTTTGATACCACGAAGCACAAGCCAACTATCAAATGCGCCTGTCGTTGTGCCGAGGGCATTAGCAAGATATTGGAATCTCTCGCCGAGTTCAGGAGTCTTTGAGATAACTGCTCCTCCAACACAATCACTATGACCATTGAGCCACTTCGTAGTCGAATGAACAATGACATCTGCTCCGTACTCGAAAGGACGAAAAAGACAGGGTGAGAGGAATGTGTTATCAACACAGACAAGGATATCTTTCGCATGGGCGATCCGCGCAAGCGCGGCAAGGTCAACTACTCGCAGGAGAGGGTTACTCGGTGTCTCTATCCATAGACATCGAGTTTCAGGACGAATCGCATCAACAAGATTTATCGGGTCAGTCAGATCAACGTATGAGAGCGATATTCGTTTTTGTTGCTCATAGAGATTCAGAAGACGCGCAGTGCCACCATAACAATCATTTGTTGCGATGATATGTGCGCCGGTCTCAAAATGAGCAAGTACGGTGGTAATTGCAGACATCCCTGACGAAACTGCAACTGCCCTCGCTCCGCCTTCAAGGTCAGCAAGAACTGATTCAAGCGTCGAGCGTGTCGGGTTTCCGCTTCGGGTATAATCATATCCGGTGCTTACGCCGGGTTCAGTGAATCGGAAGTTAGATGTGAGGTAGATAGGTGTACCGATGCTGCCGTAGGCGGGGTCGGTCTTGGTTGTGTTGTAGATAGAGCGCGTTTCGATCTTCATGTCTTGTATATGAGTTAATTAAAATCTTCACTCATCACAAGAACAGCCGCCACGAGTGGCATCGCTCTCTCACAAACCGAATGGTTTTTCTCTAAAATGAAAAAACCTATTCGGAAAGTGTGCCGAATAGGTCGTAAACTTATGTACACGACGTGTACAAGGTTCATGATTCCGGCTCATCTTTCCAAGATCGCTCTTGGCAGGATTTAGCACCTTGGCTTGTCACCTTGCGGCTTCAACGGTTGCTACAGCTTCACAGGGCCTGTCCCTCTGCTGTTCTGGATGAGTTATATATGTATAGTAAATGCAAAAACAACGTGAGAAAGTTTCCGAAGAACGTTTCAAACGGAGCGGAGGGCGAGGGAGTCGAACTCTCATAGCCTTGCGGCTGGCAGTTTTCAAGACTGCTGCAATACCATTATGCGAGCCCTCCTTAGGTTTGCTTTTGGTTAGCGAGACATAAACGACACAAGCCCGACGGACGTTCCGAAAACATAAAAGCCGCAAAAACTGCGGCTTTTAGATCGAAAAGAGTCGTAGCTTACTGGGTCACGTAAACCTTCGTCATCTCTGCCGCTTTCCCAGGGTTGTCGCCGGAAACGCGAGGAAGATCCGTGATCTTATCCATCACATCGTACCCTTCGACAAGCTGCCCCCAGACAGTGTACTGATTATCCAGAAACTTTGCCTCTGCATTGCAGATAAAGAACTGGCTCGTTGCCGAGTTCGGATCATTGGTTCGAGCCATTGATGCAATACCGCGCTTATGACTTATCTCGTTAAACTCTGCCTTGAGCTTATCACCAGTTCCGCCGACACCGTCATTGGAGATATCATCATCCTTCGAGTTAGGGTCACCACCTTGAATCATGAAGTTTTTCATACAACGATGGAATGTCGTTCCGTTATATACACCCTCTGTTGCAAGTTTTGTGATTTGTGCGACATGATTTGGTGCTACTTTATCGAAAAGCTGCAGCTTCATCGTACCATGTTTAGTCTCAATGACAAGGAGCTTATCAGTATTTGAGCAATACTTATCAAGTTGGGTGCCGGATACGGGACCCTGACCTACTACAGTTGATTTTGAACTCATACAGCCGGTTATTAGTAAAGAAAGTGAAAATAATACGAGTACAGTCTTCATAATGGTTATTTCTTTTTTGACGAAGATTTTCTCTCAGCCACATACACCTTGGTCATTACCGCATCTTTGCCGGGGTTATCCCCTATAAGTTTCGGAAGAGCCATGATCTTATCCATAATATCATAACCGGATACAAGTTGCCCCCATACAGTGTACTGCTTATCGAGTTGTGTCGGGCTCCCGTGACATATAAAGAATTGGCTCGTTGCAGAATTAGGGTCATTAGTGCGCGCCATTGAGCAGACCCCTCGTTTATGACTTACCTCGTTAAATTCTTGGTTGAGACGGTTGCCCATACCACCGGTACCATCATTATTGAGATCTTCATCCTTTGAATTAGCATCACCACCTTGTATCATAAAGTCTCTAATGATGCGATGAAATGTTGTGCCATCATACTTGCCTTCTGCTGCAAGCGCTGTGATC
>JAYUZC010000049.1:0-7532 GCA_043752045.1 Bacteroidota bacterium
CTTACTACTGATGATCATCTTCGGCTCATGGCTACAGATACTTCCAATATCGGGATATATTGATCAGGGCTGGGATCATCTGCTACTTCCGATGATTACTCTTGCGCTTCGACCAATCTCTATTATCGCCCGCGTCACCCGTTCTTCGATGCTTGATGTGCTTTCAAGTGATTATATCCGCACCGCAAAAGCGAAGGGACAAGTGCAGAAGGTTGTCATCCTGCGTCATGCTCTTCGCAATGCATTGAACCCCGTTGTTACAACCGTCAGCGCATGGCTTGCCGCACTACTGACAGGTACGTTCTTTATCGAGTATATCTTTAATTGGCCAGGTATCGGCTCAATGACCATTGATGCAATCCCCCGCTCGGATTTCCCGACGATACAAGGTACGGTACTTCTCTCGGCGGTGATATTTGTCGTCGTGAACTTCGTAGTTGATCTTATCTATGCGAAACTCGACCCAAAGGTGAAATTAGGATAATGGCAGAAACGACTACTACCATACCCTATACCGAGCAAGCCGAATCGCGTTCGCCATGGTACTATTCATGGAAACGTCTCAAGCGCAACAAGCTTGCAATGGTCGGCATGTGGGTTACAATACTGCTCGCCATCATCGCGCTAACGGCACATTGGATAGCACCCTTCGACCCGAACCTTCAAGTACTTGAATACTCAACGAAGCAGAGCGGCTTCAAAGGAAATGTTATTCTTGTACTCAATGATTTGCCTGGCAAAGATCCCATTCCCAAACCTATACAGAGCTTTACTATCTCTGGTAATGAGATAGAGATGCTAACAGATGAGGGGAATACGCTCAAGCTGCCTCTCTCGAAACTTGCAGGTGAATCAGAAGAAGACTGGCATAAAACTCCGACGTACTACCTCGGTACCGATAGATATGGACGCGACGTGCTCTCACGAATCATGTACGGAGCAAGAGTATCACTAACGGTCGCCTTCTTTGCCGAACTCATCGCAATCTTCATCGGCATATTGCTTGGCGCGCTTGCGGGCTATTATCGCGGATGGGTTGACGATGTTATCATGTGGTTCACGAATGTCGTTTGGTCAATCCCTTCACTCTTGCTTGTTATTGCACTCTCGATCGCGCTTGGATTAGGATTCATTCAAACAGTTATTGCTATTGGTATTACTGGTTGGGTTGATATGACTCGTATCGTGCGCGGACAGTTCTTCTCGCTACGCGAGACGGAATATGTTGAGGCAACACGTGCGCTCGGCTTAGGAAATCTCCGCACGATCTTCCGCCACATCTTGCCGAATGCTATCGGACCTATCATTGTCATAGCAACTGCAGGTTTTGCAAGCGCAATTATTTATGAAGCATCTCTTTCATTCTTAGGTCTTGGCGTACAACCGCCAACCTCTACATGGGGGCAGATGATCTACGATGGATACGGATTCATTGCCGCAGGGTCAAATTGGGGACTCACAATTTATCCCGCGTTAGCAATAATCTTAGCAGTTTTTGCGTTCAATTTCTTCGGCGACGGATTGCGTGACGCCTTCGATCCCAAACTCAAACGATAATACTTAGATATGGCATTATTAGAAGTTAAGAATTTACAGACCTACTTTTTCACCGATGACGGCGTTGCGAAGTCTGTTGACAACGTCAGCTATACGGTCGATAAGAAAGAAACGCTTGGCGTTGTAGGTGAGTCCGGCTGTGGTAAGTCGGTTACTGCACTTTCTATCATGCGTCTTATACCAACCCCACCGGGGCGTATCGTCGGCGGCGAGATCCTCTTCGAGGGGCGCAACCTCTTGACGCTTCAAGAAGAAGAGATGCGCAAGATTCGCGGCAACAAGATTGGCATGATATTCCAAGAGCCGATGACCTCGCTCAATCCTGTCTTCACAGTAGGCAACCAAATAGAAGAATCTATCCTGCTTCACCAGAACGTCTCGAAAGAGGAAGCGAAGAACAGAGCTATCGAAATGCTCAAGAAGGTTGGTATCCCTGCCCCCGAGCAGCGTTACAAAGAATATCCCCATCAGCTATCCGGCGGTATGCGTCAGCGCGTGATGATCGCTATTGCGCTTTCATGTAACCCTGCCATCCTCATCGCCGATGAGCCGACAACTGCTCTTGACGTAACTGTTCAAGCACAGATACTTGAGCTTATTAACGGACTTCAAGAATCGCTCGGCATGGGCGTTATCCTTATCACGCATGATCTCGGAGTTATTGCAGAGACAGCAGATAAGGTCGCTGTTATGTACGCTTCGCACATCGTTGAGTACAGTGTGGTCGATGAGATTTACTTTAATCCGATGCACCCATATACTGTCGGATTGCTTGGTTCTATTCCGAAGCTGAATATCGAGTCAGACCGCTTGATGACCATCGATGGCACAGTGCCCGTCCCGACAAACTACCCACAGGGCTGCAACTACGCTGCACGCTGCTCGTTCGCTACGCCTACTTGTTTGACAGTAGAACCACCACTGGTAGAAGTTGAGCCGGGGCACATGGTCGCTTGTTACCATTGGGATGAGGTCAAAGCAAAGAGGCCGACGAATCTGGTGGAAGCATAACAATATCAAAATCGTAAAACACAAAACCCGTCGTTTGACGGGTTTTTTTTATGTCTTACAAAAATGCGTAATTCAACATTCGATACACTAACTTCGCTGCCAAGTACGTGGCATGCTGGTGATTCTTATCCGGGACAACTTCTACGACATCGAACCCGACGATCTTCTTTCCTGCCTTGCGAAGCTTGCGGAATATTTCCATCGTCTCATTCCAAAGGAAACCATCGGGCTCGGGTGTGCCTGTTGATGGCATGATCGAGGGGTCGAAGTAATCTATATCGAACGTGATATAGACTTCATCCGAAGGCAGTGCATTCACAACTGATTTCTGCCAATTCTTGCCATGCTTACCGCGACGGATCTGTGTTGCATAAAATGTCTTGACCTTATGCTTCTTGATATACTCGTACTCATCTTTACACTGTGCGCGGATACCGACCTGCACAACGCGCTCCATCGGAAAGTGATAATCATCATCAACCCTTGCCATGAAACAAGCATGGCTGTATGGGGTACCGGAGTATTCATCGCGTAAGTCAGAGTGTGCATCAAAATGCAGAACTGACATCTTCGGGTATGCTTTGTAGTGCGCACCTATGGTGGCTGATGAGATCGTATGTTCGCCACCGAGTGTAACCACGAACTTCCCTGCCGCGATCTCTTCGGTGACGGCTTTATCTATCTTATCAAGCGCGCGTTTGCCCGATACTTTCGAGAAATCAAGTGGAGGCAGCGTAGCAATACCTTTTTTAAGGCAGAGTTCGGCAAAGAACTCATCATCGAAGAACTCGACGTACTGCGAAGCCTTAATAATTGCATTCGGTGCCTTCCCTGTCCCGCCGCCATAGCTGACGGTCTTTTCGTAGGGTGCAGAGACGATAACAATCTTGCTTTTATCGTAGGAAGAATACTCTTTTTCAAGAGCGAGAAAATTGTCTTTTATCGGTAGTATTTTTTTCATTCATGTTTTCTATTTTGCCCAACACCTTGTTCTTGATGGCATGCTCATTGAGAAGCCAACAGAGCGAACTAAATATTCGGCATTTGATCTCTTCATCGCAGAAGACGGTATAAACGGACTGCCTTTACCAGATTTATAACTTCCCGGCATAGTAGAACACTTTGAAGTACACTCCGTCGGGTGAGCGAAACGATGCGTTGAGCTTCTTGCCTGATGGGTCGGGTGTCTCATGGATGATTGGTATTCCCGCTTTCACTAATGCTTGTATTTGTGCTTCTGCTTTTGATGAGTAGTATGTCAACATTGCACCCTTAACATCTTCACTTTGATACAAACCAAGTACTATGTTTCCATCTTTGACGATTCCCCATGGGTATGGCACATTATACACACCTGAAGCATCAAAGCCAAGTTGTTTCCAGAAAGTAACTGCCGAATCTCGGTTTGGCACACCAATTGACAACTCGCTAAACGTACCACACTTTGGGTTCTCTGCGCCGCTCGGTTTTAGTGAAGTATTTGCTTCGCTGCGATGAATATCAATTGTAACTCCGCCCGGCGACTTGAAGATTATCTCACTGATTCCCTTGTCATCACGCTTCACTTCTGCATCCGTAACAGTCTTTTTTACTAACTTCTCGATCATGGTCAGGTCATCGGCGAAGTAAGCAATGATAGGGCTTTTGAAGGTTTCTCTTAAGAGCGTTAGGATTATTTGCCCGTCCGTCAGCCGCAGGAGCTTCGTGTCGGAAGTTATATCTTCCGAAGCATCACCCAACGGTGCGAATCCAAACTCCTTATAGAACTCATACGACGTAGGTATATCGCTCGACGAGATTGCTATCCGCGCCGATGAGCCAAGTTTGACCTGCTGCCCATAAACAGTTGTTACTATTGCAAGCAACAGAACAGAAAGAACCAGTAGTCTCATTCTTCTTAAGATGTTCGTTAACATTTTACACCCCCAACTTCTCCATCTGTGTCTTATAACTGGCGAGTTTGTCTTTTTCTTTTGTGATGATATGCTCCGGGGCGCGGCTAACGAAGTTCTCATCTGATAGCTTTGCAAGTAGTGACTCATACTGCTTCGTAACTCTCTCAAGTTCTTTTTTGATTCGTTCTTTTTCTTTGGCAACGTCCTCAACTGATAATGCCTCCAGCTTCATGAAAACTTGCCCTCTTCCACCTAGTAGCTCTGCTGAATACTCGTTCGATGATAATTCTGCACCACCATCAGCTTCAATGTTAAGTGACTCGGCTTTACAAATTCGCTCGATGATGTTTCTTGCGGATTCGGTAAGTGCAACATCTGAACTACCCTTGAGTCGTATCACAAACTCCGCTGACTTGCTCGGAGCGATCTTACCGTTTGCGCGTAGGAGCCGTGCTGCTTCGATGATGCGTTGGATAAACTCAAACTCCGCTTCTGCCGCGTCGTCTATCTTCCCTTCATCGGCGGTGATGTAATCATCTCTGCCGATGAGGACCGTCTCAGGGTTGCCTGTCAAACCATGCCATAGTTCTTCCGTGACAAACGGCATGATCGGGTGCAGCATCCGCAAAATTCCTTCGAGTATCTCAACGGCAAGCGGCGTTGATTCCGGCTGAAGCTTAACTACCTCAAGGTACCAGTCGCAGAAGTCCTTCCAGATAAAATCATAGAGTATCTTCGTTACCTCGTTTATCTGATAACCTTCAAATGCCTTGCGTGCATCGCGTGCCGTGCGGTTGGCGCGGGATAGAATCCATCGGTCGGCGAGGGACTTTGGGATGTTCTGGGTGTTAGGTGCTGTGTGCTTTGTATTTTCACCACTCCCTATTCCCGATTCCCCATTCCCAATACTGTTCAAATACTCCGTATCCTTCTCCTCAAACTTCGGTTGCGGAAAATTCGACTGATACTCATCGCGCTTCATTATCACGAAGCGTGTTGCGTTGTATAGCTTATTCGCAAAGTTTCTGCCTTGCTCGCAGGATTCTTCCCCGAAGCGTACATCCTGCCCAAGCGGCGCAAGATAAAGCAGCGTGAAACGTACTGCATCGGTGCCATATTTATTGCCGAGGTCTATCGGGTCGGGCGAGTTGCCGAGCGACTTACTCATCTTGCGTCCTTGTTGGTCGCGGATGATATTGTGGAAATACACATCACGGAACGGGATGAGGTCAGTCATCTCGGTTCGTGGTGAACCATCGAGCTTCGGCATATCCTTCATGAATTCTATGCCGCCCATGATCATTCGCGCAACCCAGAAAAAGATGATATCCGGTGCCGTTGATAATAATGCTCCGGGATAAAACATCTGCAGGTCTTTCGTATTGTTCGGCCAGCCGAACGTCGCGAAGGGCCATAGCCACGATGAGAACCACGTATCAACGACATCCTCATCTTGCTTCAAACTGCCTTTGTATCCTGCCGCATCTGCTTTGGCTTTTGCTTCGGTTTCGTTGCGTCCGACAAATATCTCGCCGCCATCACCATACCATGCAGGGATTCGCTGTCCCCACCATAGCTGACGCGAAATACACCAGTCCCTGATGTTCGTCATCCAGTGACGGTAGGTATTGACCCAACGTGCGGGGTGAAACGTGATCAGGCCGTCTTCGACAACCTTCAATGCCGGCTCTGCTAGCGGTTTCATTTTTACAAACCATTGATCCGAGAGGTACGGCTCGATCATTTCACCGCCACGCTCGGAATACCCTACGGAGTTTGTGTAGTCTTCTATCTTTTCGATAAGACCAAGCTCCTCGAGATCGGCAAGTATTTTCTTGCGTGCGACGTATCGGTCAAGCCCCTTGTATTTTCCGCCGTTCTCGTTTATCGAGGCGTCGGGATTCATGACATTGAGCTGCTCGAGGTTATGACGCAGCCCTATCTCAAAGTCATTCGGGTCATGGGCTGGGGTTATCTTGACACAACCCGTTCCGAATTCCTTATCAACGTACTCATCAGCGATGATCGGTATCTCGCGGTTCATAAGCGGCAGCATCAGCTTTCTACCAACAAGCTTCGTGTAGCGTTCATCCGACGGGTTCACTGCAACTGCAACGTCACCGAGCATTGTCTCGGGGCGTGTTGTTGCGATGATGATGTATTCCGGCTCGCCGTCTTTTCTATCAATCAGCGGATAGCGGAAATAGTGCAGCTTGCCTGTCGTCTCCTTGTGGATAACTTCCTCATCAGAGAGCGCCGACTGCGCGACGGGCGACCAGTTGATGATTCGCTTGCCGCGATAAATTAGTCCTTTCTCATGCAACCGAACAAATGCCTCAACGACGGCTTGGTAATAATGCTCATCCATCGTGAAGGTAAAGCGGCGCCAATCAGGCGAACAGCCGAGGGCGCGTAGCTGCGTCTCGATGAAGTCGCTGTGCTTACCCTTCCAGTCCCATACCTTCTCGACGAACTTCTCGCGGCCGAGTTCGCGGCGCGAAGTGCCTTCTTCTTTTACTTGCTTTTCTACCTTCGTCTGTGTTGCGATTCCGGCATGGTCAGTACCCGGCAGCCAGAGCGACTCATGCCCGAGCATTCTGTGATAGCGGATATACGTATCCTGTATCGTATTATTGAGGGCATGCCCCATGTGCAAGATACCCGTCACGTTCGGCGGCGGCATACAGACGACAAACGGCGGCTTATCATCGGCGCGGCGACCCGTCGGGTCCTGCGGCGCTTCGTCGGGGCGGTAGGCATAGAACAACCCACCGGCTTCCCAAGCCGAATACCATTTCTTCTCAACATCCTGCGGCGCATACGCCTTCGCTAACTCTTTTTTCGGTATCTCTGACATATCGGATTTTATAGTCAAAATAAAACAGTATTAAGGGCGGGAGGTTCAATTTGTTTGGGATAGTATAGTGGGACGGACTTCAGTCCGTCGAGAATCTTAACTAACCACTAATCACTAGCCACTAACCACTTCTTCTCCGTCTGTCCAGTCATCATCGTCGTTGAGTGGGTACCGCTGCGTTTCTCGTGCTTGCTCGGGAGGTACAGGCGTCG
>JAYUZC010000050.1:0-2928 GCA_043752045.1 Bacteroidota bacterium
CAGGAGTGCAACTGATTCATAGTTCTTTCCCGCACTGCGAAGCATTGCGGGCCCACCTATATCTATGTTCTCGATTATCTCTTCATGCGATGCATTCTCATTTGCTATTGTTGATTCAAAAGGATAGAGATTCAGCACGAGAAGGTCTATTGGGACGATATTATTCTCATCCGCTTGCTTGATGTGTTCTTCGACATCCCGCTTGAAAAGAAACGCACCATGCACAGATGGGTGCAGTGTCTTCACACGTCCATCCATAATTTCCGGAAATCCGGTCAACTCCGATATGTTCTTTACATCGTATCCGGCATTACGGATAAATACCTCCGTACCGCCTGTAGAGATGATCTCAACATTGAATTTGGCAAGCGTAGCCAAGAGGGATTCTAATCCAGACTTATCGGAAACGCTAATAAGAGCGCGGGTAATTGGAAATATTTCTGTCGTTTGCAACTCGGTAGCCAAAGAAATTATGAAATTCTTACTGCCGCAAACAACGTTTCAAAGCAAGCAATGTTCCCTTCTATAATGAATACATCAAAAATTTTATCCACATTCTTTGTCCTTGCTTTCTTTCTTGTTTTGAGCGGAAGCGCACTTGGGCAAGTAATTGTCATAGACATCAAAGACGAAGTTGATCTTGGCATGGTTTCGTATGTTGAGAGAGCAGTCGCCGAAGCTGAGGCAAAAAATGCAACGATCGTTCTTCATGTCAATACATTCGGCGGCAGAGTTGACGCTGCGGTTCAGATTCGGGATGCAATACTAAATGCAAAGGTCCCTATGACAATTGCATTCATTGATAAACGAGCTATCTCTGCCGGGGCACTCATCTCGCTCTCGGCGAAGAAGATAATCATGTCGCCGGGGTCTTCAATAGGTGCGGTTACCCCCGTTGACCAATCGGGTACGAAGGCATCAGAAAAGGTAGTAAGTTACATGCGTGCAGAAATGCGCTCAACAGCCGAGCGTCATGGACGCGATCCGCTCATTGCCGAGGCGATGGTAGATGAATCTATTTCAGTAGATAGTTCACACGGCATCACTCTTGATACAGGCAAACTCTTGACACTTACTAATACGGACGCTAAAAAGGTCGGGTATCTTGACGGCGAGGCAAACACTATCGAAGAAGCACTGAAAGTCTTGAACATATCTGTGGCTAAGATAGATAGAGTTGAAGAGAATTTTGGAGATGGTCTCATTCGTTTTCTCACACTACCTCTTGTAAGTTCAATCCTTATCATGATCGGACTTGGCGGGATTTTCTATACTATTAAGACAGGACACTTCGGGTCGATAACAATAGCGTCAGTTTTTGCTTTAACCATATTCTTTGGTGGGCAATATATAACTGAAGTTGCTCCGACACTTGCTGCAATCCTTTTTATCGTTGGTATCGGGCTTCTCATAGCAGAGTTATTCGTCCCCTCGTTCGGACTTATTGGAGTAGCAGGGATACTTTGCATCTTCGGCGGTCTATTTCTTTCGCTTGCAGGAGACCTGCGGTTCCTAACTCCCGATAGACTACGTGATACACTGGTATCACTTGCTGTTTCACTTGCCGGGTTTATCGTGATAGCAGGTGTCATTTTTAAGTATGCGCCAGGTTGGCCGATGGTAAAACGTCTGGTCAATCAAACGTTTTCCGGTGATATGACGTCCACTATCGAGAAGCAGATGTTACTACTCGGCAAAGTAGGTACTGCCGCAACGTCACTACGACCTGCTGGTACTGCAATAATTGACGGAATAAAGGTTGATGTAGTGACTCAAGGAGAATTTATTAATTCCGGTACTTCGGTGACCATCATTAATGTTGATGGAAACAGAACAGTCGTAAAACAATCGTGACAACAAGAAAAAGCAATGTTGTTGTTCATCTAGTGCTGGCTATAGGTTCAGTGGCAATGTTCTTTCCACTTTTTTGGCTTCTTTTATTGTCACTCTCCGATAATCCGTCTTCGGGTTCAACACTTGTTGAGCTTCTCACAAAGCCATTCACATTCGCGAATTACACTGATATTCTTACAAGCGATAATTACTTTCTCTATTTTTTCAATACGTTCGTGATGAGCTTCGGAGTTGCCGCAGGAAGCTGCCTATTCTGCACCTATATTGCCTACGCATTTGCGAGAATGGATTTCAAATACAAGAATATTCTCTTCGGAAGTGTGCTAATCGTAATGATGGTGCCTGTCTATGTAGTAATGATACCACTATATAGGGAGATAGTCGTATTTGGCTGGATCAATTCGTATGCTGCACTCATACTGCCATTCATGGTCTCTCCACTAGGGGTATTCTTATTGAAGCAGTACATCGAAGAATTACCCAAGGAACTTGAGGAAGCGGCTATTATTGATGGTGCAGGTCTTTCCGCTATCTTCCGACGCATCATCTTCCCGCTTTGCAAGCCGATGTTGATAGTCCTCTTTCTTTATCAATTTCTTAACACCTGGAATACGTTTCTTTTTCCGTTTCTTTTTACTAACACAGATTCAATGCGTGTCTTACCAGTTGCATTAACCTTTTATCAGGGCAAACAATCTGTTGACATTGGACATTTAATGGCTGGGGCGGGATTATCCGCCATCCCTGTGCTTATCCTCTTTGCGGTCTTTCAGAAACGTATCATTACAGGACTTACTGCAGGTGCTGTTAAGGGTTAGTTTTGTTTGATGTCTATATACACCTGTTTGCGTGAATCAGCAACGAACTTCTGAAAATCCTTCATTTGCTTCCATTGTTTTGCTGTTGCTTCAAGGTCTTTGTAGTCTGATTCTACTGTTGGCTTATGTGCGGGGACCTTAGAAACGAATTTAATGATCTGATAGCCGAAAAGATTCTTAGAAAGAGAGATTCGTGTGGGTTTAGAAATATCACCGACACTCATTGTCTCCACATGACTTTTCTGTTCCGGTGAAA
>JAYUZC010000051.1:0-2926 GCA_043752045.1 Bacteroidota bacterium
CTCAAAAATACGAAAATTTATCCCCACCACTTGACAAAACAATCGGAACGAGCTATTCAAATCATTTCGTTTGAGGTCTCGTGAACGAACGACTTCCCATATCCGAGCCCCTTCTTTTCGCCATTGGCGCAATTGCTGACGATGCAGGTGTATCTGCCTACGTCGTAGGTGGTTATGTCCGGGATGAACTTCTTGGTCGTACCCACAAAAAGGATATTGATATTACCGTAGTTGGTGATGGTGTCGTTTTTGCAAAACGGGTTGCAAAAGAACTCGACGGAGCTCGCCTAAACGTCTATGAGAAATTCCGAACTGCTGCGCTTGAGATAGACGATGTGAAAATTGAGATTGTTGGTGCTCGCAAAGAAAGCTACCGTTCCGATTCTCGTAAACCTATCACTGAAGAAGGTACTCTCGAAGAAGACTTGGCACGTCGTGATTTTACTGTCAATGCGTTAGCTGTATCACTTAATAAAGATTCGTTCGGCGAGATAATTGATAAATATAACGGACTACTTGATCTTCGCTCTCGCATTCTTCGTACTCCGCTTGACCCGATCGTTACTTTCAAAGATGATCCGCTTCGTATGATGCGTGCTGCTCGTTTTGCTTCGCAGCTTGAATTCATGGTAGTGCCTGAAGCACTCGAAGCAATGAAGGCAATGAATCAGCGTATTAGCGGAGAGGTTGTCAGCCAAGAGCGCATCTCTGATGAGTTTGTTAAGATCATGGCTTCGCGCCGGCCGAGTCTCGGCATCAATATACTTTTCGAGACAGGGATATTAGACTTTGTATTCCCCGAAATTACAAATCTATCCGGTGTTGACCTTGTGACTGAAGGAGTTCAGGAATACGCCCATAAAGATGTATTCAAACATACGATGCGTGTCGTTGACAACATGGCGGAGATGACCGATGATGTGTGGATGCGGTTCTCTGCATTACTGCATGATGTTGCAAAACCCCGAACAAAAGCATTCCGCGAAGGATACGGCTGGACATTCTACGGACATGATATTGTCGGTGCACGCTGGGTTGAGAAGATTTTTCGACGTATGAAATTACCGCTCGATGCGGCAAAGTATGTTCAAAAGCTTGTTCGGCTTCACATGAGACCAATGGCACTCGTTGATGAAGGTGTTACTGACTCTGCTGTCCGCCGTGTACTTTTTGAAGCGGGTGAAGATATTGATGATCTCTTGACGCTCTGCCGCGCCGACATCACATCAAAGAATCCTCGCATGATGCAAAAGTATCAAGCAAACTATGATCTTGTCGAGGAGAAGATGAAGGAGGTCGAAGAAAAGGACCAGATGCGTGCCTTCCAATCACCAGTTCGTGGTGAAGAGATAATGCAGATAACGGGATTGCCGCCATCGAAGACAATTGGTCGCTTGAAAGATGCAATTGAGGACGCGATCATTGAGGGCATCATACCAAATGATTATGAAGCCGCAAAAAAATATCTGTTAGAGATAAAAGATACCGTTATTAATGAGAACCCATTGACTGAACGAGAGAAGGCAAGAGTGTAAGCAATAGAGGCACATGGATTGTGCCCCCCTACCAAACCAAGATTAATATTTCACAGAACAGCCGTATGGCTTCGTTGTTGATGTTGCAACAGACTTACTTGCCAATAGCTCATCAAGTGCCACAGACACGTAGTTGATCTTTGCATTCGCACCGCCACTGACAGAACGGTCATCATCGATCGCACCGTTATAGGCAAGTGTACCATCCGCAGCAACAATATACATATGAGGCGTTGTCTTCGCCGCATAGGTTTGTCCGACACTGCCATCGGTATCAAGAAGGTTTGCAGATGCAGATGACTTCCACTGGGCAAATGTCTTTTGAAATTCTTCGGCTGACCTTGCATCTTTATGCTCTGCATTTGTCGAGTTGATTGTTAGCCATACAACTCCCTTTGCTGTATATTTTGCTTGAACTCCAGGCATGTTACCATTGGCATAGTGCCCGACAACAAATGGGCAGCCGGGATTCGTCCATTCGAGAACAACTGTCTTGCCCTTGAGATCGGAAAGCTTTACAGTTTTGCCGGTAATATCTTTCAACGAGAAGTCAGGCGCGGCATCACCAACACTGACGGGATTTGCAGAAACTGTCATAAATGGAAGTAGAAGTAAAAATGCAATAAAGAGGTTTTTCATACGTTTCGACCGTTTAAAATTGGATAACACAGAATGAGAATAACGATGTGAAGTGCTTATTGTTTCACAGGTATTGTTATTGCGTATCCTTGAGTCTCGATCTTCGCAACGCCGCGAATAGCTGTAAATGCAGCATCCTTCTCGCTTTTGTCCATTGAAAGCTCAAAACCTGTATCAGTAAGTTTTAATCCGGTAAGGTTCAAGACAAATCCGGGCACATCTTCGGGATAGAACTCCGTAACAGTACCGGGTGCTACGCCAATAAACTCAACCTTTACGTTGTAACCGTTCTTTGTAGGGGTTGCGACGGCGCTAGTATTTTCAAGATTGAAACCACCTCCCGGCTGCGGCATACGAGCTGTCCAGCGGTCAATGAGCTTTTTACCTTCGGCAGCTTGGTCGCCTGATATTTGACTTCCATCAAAGTCAAGGGTGGCAGAACCCGGCAAACAAATGTGTTTGCAGACAAGCCATGAGGTTTTCAGTTTGAACTTGGGTATTATGCCGATAGCATTTTCCGGAGATTTTATTCGAAGAAGGAATACAACAGAATCATCATATCCATAACTGACTGACCCATCACCAACAAATCGTTTCGGCGTAGGGAATTGAACCTCCTTGACGACATACCCTGAACTATCATCTATCTCTGCCTCGAAGGGCAGACCGGAATCACCGGGGTTCTTCCAGTAAGTATGCCATCCATCAGCGACACGAAGTTTTACCGCTATGATGAAGGTCTTCGCAAAAGA
>JAYUZC010000052.1:0-2912 GCA_043752045.1 Bacteroidota bacterium
CAAGGATCACATTTTTATCATGCGGACCGCTTGCATCGGCATGACCTTCAACTCTGATGCGCATCTTTGGTCTGACGTGCATCAGTCGTACGACTCGTTCAAGCTCTGGCACGAACTCTGTTGCAAGGGCTGCTTGATTTGGTCCGAAGAGAAGGTCTTCAAAGACGAATCGTTTACCCTCGTCGAGAGCGATCATTTTACGGCTTGTAAGCGGAGAGCGGTCTTCGCTGCGAAGAATATCAATTCGCACAGAGTCCGGCGCAAGAGTTGACTGCGAAAGATAGCGAAGGGCATACAAGCTTGTTATGTCACCCGCAACTTGTGTTAGAACGGAATCGAATGGAGCGGCAATATCAAAACTTGCTCCTTCGGTCAGGACTGCCATATCCTGATATTGTGTCATTTCTTTTGGCGTAATGCCATAAAGACGGAGCTCTCGTTCGAAGAGGTAGTCCCCCATCTCTCGCATTGTGAAGTCTGTTGTACCGTCACCGGGTTTATCGCGTTCAAAGCATGGTGCATCTGTTACAAGGATGGCAAGTTTAAGTGCTATGGGGCGGTACTTGATATTCGTTGCGGCTTTCAAAGCTTCGAGAGAATTTTCAGGAATGTCACCGCCGCCTGCTGCTTGTATCTCACCTACCCATCGCTCAAAGGTAGCAACATCATCTGTCAGTTCAGGACTTGACCATGTGACGATATCAGTGAACCTTACAAGGCCAAGTTGATAGTCAAAGCCCTGACTTCGTAGCCGACCGGAAAACCGCTTGATATTGTCTTTAACAGCATCGATAAACGGCTGCATGGAGCCGGTTTCGTCTATGACGAAGACTATATCGATAGGGACACGGTTCGAGGCGCTAATGAGGTCGAGAGAGAGAATAGGACGCTGAATACCGTTCTCAAGTACCAGAATATCCTCTTTTTTGAGGGTTCTGACGAAAACGTTGCGATTATTGACAGCACTGAAAATAACGCTCATTTCCGGGAAGTGTGTAATATCCACGTTTTTGATGTCAAAAATGACATCGCCTTTGATCGAAACGAGACCTGAACCAGTTCGGCGCGCTGAAACCTCACGTTTCTTTTCCAGTGCCTTATTTCCCTTCAGCTGTGCGGATACAGGTGCCGAAAAAATGGCAATGAGGGCGCAGGTGAAACAAAATAGGCGAAAATGAATCATTAATAGTAGAATGCAATTCCTTACTACGAAGTTACGGACAAAACGTGTGCCGTGTTTATGAATAATTATTTATTGACAGAAAAATAGTGTATTTTCGTAACCTTGGGGTGGCTTATGTGTTTTACTCTTGAGCATTTTCTTTTCAAGTGAACAAGCTTCTTATAATAGTTCTCCTTCTGGTTAGTCAATCCGCCTTCTGCCTATGGGATAGGGTTGGACTTATGAATGATCCGATAGGATGCGGGTATTTTTTTGATGGACAAACTGGCTTGATCGGTAGTGGTAGGTTTGGCGGATTCAGTTCGATACCTTCATACCAACTTCGCATTTGGCGAACAACAAACGGGGGAAATAACTGGACACAGTGCTCAACCCCCAACGGCACAGGAAGAGTAACCTCTATCCACATGAGAGATGCAAATGTTGGGTATGCCTCAATATTTTCCTCCACATATTCCTTATGGAAAACAACTGATGGGGGCATCACATGGCGTGATTTTACTCAAGGCGAAAATGGCACCAGTGTTTGCGTCCATGCTACTTCTACTCGTCTAATCAAGACGATGTGGAATAGAAGTGGTTCAGGCGCAGGTGGAGTTTCTTCAAATGACGGAGCGACATTTAATGATGTTTTTCAATCACAGTTTAACGAAGATAGTTATAATGGTATCGATTTTATCGATGATCTCAATGGTATAGTTACACCGGGACCTAATACCTCAAATCCAGATTGTCTAATAACCAATGACGGCGGACAAACTTGGCGCCGAGGCGGACGACTTACTGAATCGTGGGGTATCTATGCTGTGAAAGATCAAAACATGTACCTTACTCTCGCTGAAGGTGCTGCATCGAGCGATCAAACGATAGTTCGCATTACCTCAAATGGTGGCGCCACATGGCAGACAAGATTTTCATTCCCAAATGGATGGGGAGACCCGGGCTTCACTGGCCATATAGCAGGAAAAGCGACCACTGTTTATGTCCAGACACTATCTGACGGTTTACGCCGCTCCGATAACCATGGGCTATCATGGAAGAACGTAGGTGGCCCTAATAATGAACGTGACACTCGTTTTGTCGTTACGGGTTGCCAGGGCGAAGTAGTGTTTGCCTTCGACAACGCCGGTGGTATCTGGCGGACTACTGATGGAGGTGATGGTACTCTTTCCGGTGGCAGTGCCGGAGCAGGTCCACTTTCGATAAGCGTTGATTCGATCCTTATTAGTACGTTGTACTGTCAACCGGAACTTGCATATGTAACGCTATCTGTTCCGCCGTGTGCATTGTTCGCTGTTGATAGCATCTATATTGTTTCGCAGCAGAATGAATTCACAACGGATTCAACAAAGGGATTTTCAGTTGTTGATGGTTCATCGGTTACTGTCCCCGTTCGTTTTCAGTACGGTTCTTCGGCAACACGTACAGGAGTTTTACACTTCAAAGGCACAATAGGCGGAAGACAGATCGATACTACTATCATCCTTATCGGCAAAAATGCAACAGCACCGGAGCCAATGATTGGTTTGCTTTCAAGTGTATCTGCCGGAGATACGACACATATACCGATTCATCTAACGCCGACAGTTGATACATTTACGATCAACCGGTATCGTTTGCATTTGAGTTATAACACCGATATTCTTTCTTGTGAAGACTTTGACATTATCGGTACATTGTCAAACCCCATTATTTCAAGCCAGATAAATAACGATGCAAATGGAGTGGA
>JAYUZC010000053.1:0-2909 GCA_043752045.1 Bacteroidota bacterium
AGCTGGAAAGCGTCAGCAGGGCACGATGGCTGCAATTATAGGCCTTGATGCAAGCGTACTTTCAGAGCTTTGCAATGAGATCGAGACATCGACAGGGAACATCGTCCGCTGTGCGAACTTCAATTCACCCGGCCAAATCGTTGTATCTGGAAGTGTGCCCGGTGTGCAAGAGGCAATGAGGCAGGCAAAAGAAAAGGGTGTGCGGATTGCAAAAGAACTTCCTGTATCAGGTGCATTCCACTCGCCGCTGATGCAATATGCAGCAGACGGATTGAAAGAAGCGTTGGATTCAACAACAATCCATGAACCGCATCTATCTGTCTTTGCAAACGTATCGGCAGTACCGCATGAAAATGTTTCATCAATAAAAGCATTACTTGTTGAACAGCTTACGGCTCCTGTGCGTTGGGAAGAGTCGGTAAAGAATATGTATGATTTTGGCGTTCGTGAATTTGTGGAGATAGGACCCGGCAAAGTATTGCAAGGACTTATTTCACGTACACTGAACGATGTGTCTTGTAAAGGAATCGAAAAACCACCTGAAAATTAATGAGTGTAGAGATAACACATAGCGAACCAACACGGTATGCACCGTTCACTGTCGGTGGACTGAAGATAGATGAGCTTATCTTTACGCAGGGCTTCGTACCGTATTGCGATATCTCAATGTGCGGCGGCGGGTGTTGTCATTCGGGTGTCTATGCGGATACTGAAGAATACAAGACGATCTTAGAGCATAAAGAAGAGATTGCGCGACACATGGACGAGACGCAGAATACCGACCCTGCAACGTGGTTCGATAATGAGTGGATCGATGATGAAGATTTTAAGAGCGGACGTGCTATCGGGACGAACGTTCATGCAAGAGATGGTGGAATCTCTGATTTCAAAGAAGGATGTGTATTTCTTGACAAGCGTCATTTCTGTTCCATACAAGTTGCAGCTGCTGAAAGCGGACTTCACCGTTGGGCATGGAAGCCGAAATACTGCATTCTCTTTCCGGTGACTGTCGTCGAAGGTGTACTCACGTATGATGATTCACACTCTGAAGACTTGCATTACTGCGGACCGAAGGGTGCGAGCGGTTATGTCCATTCCGTCTTTGAGTCAATGAAGGAAGAACTGAATCACTTCCTTGGCGAAGAAGACTTCGGGAAGATGCAATCATACTTCGAAGAGCATCGCGACCGCTTTGAGGTAGAAAGGAAGAAAAATAGTTTTGTACAAATAGACGTATGAGATTACAAGGACAAGTTGCGATAGTTACAGGTGCTTCACGAGGGATTGGCAAATCCATCGCACTTCGCTTTGCGAGCGAAGGTGCTGATGTGGTATTTACCTATGCATCCAACGAAATTGCAGCAGAAGAGACGAGCAACCAGATCATTGCTCTTGGCAGAAAAGTTATTGCATTGAAGTCAAATGCAGGTGATGCTGCGTCTATTGGGGAGCTTGTCGATAAGACGATTGCGGAGTTCGGTAAGATAGATATACTCGTAAACAATGCAGGTGTCACAAAAGATGGACTGCTGATGAGAATGTCAGAAGAGGATTGGGATACTGTTCTTGATACGAACTTGAAAGGTGTATTTCTCCTGACAAAAGCCGTGATTCGCCCGATGATGTCAGCCAAACGTGGCAAGATAATCAACATTTCAAGCATCGTCGGACTTATCGGTAATCCTGGGCAGGCAAATTATTGTGCGTCGAAAGCGGGAGTTATCGGCTTCTCAAAATCTGTTGCAAGGGAAGTCGCTTCGCGCGGAATTACCTGTAATGTCATCTGTCCCGGCTATATTGAGACAGATATGACTGGGAAATTGACCGATACGCAGCGAGAAGCACTCATGTCATCTATACCGTTAAAACGCGGCGGAAAAGGCGAGGATGTCGCAGGAGCAGTCGCATTTTTAGCATCATCTGATGCTGATTACATAACCGGGCAGGTGCTTTCGGTAGATGGCGGAATGGCAATGTAAGCCCCGAGCGGCTCACTTTGTCGTAAATTTGCAGAATAAAGTTTTTTACTTAATTACTAAAGAATACAATGGCAGATCAGAACATTGAAGCAAAAGTACGTGAAATTATTGTCTCGAAACTTGGTGTCGAAGAGTCACAGGTAACGACGGCAGCATCATTCACAAAGGATCTCGGTGCGGATTCACTCGATACCGTTGAACTCGTTATGGAGTTCGAGAAGGAATTCGGCTTACAGATTCCCGACGAGGATGCAGAGAAGATCCAGTCGGTCGGTGATGCAGTCACCTACATTTCTTCAAAGAAATAAGTATGCTTAAAGGGGATGTCACTTCCGGCATCCCCTAACCATTTACTTTCTTATGTCACAACAGTACCGCAGAGTTGTCATTACCGGCATGGGCGCAGTTACGCCTATCGGTAATGACCTATCTACATATTGGGATGGTCTTGTCAACGGTCGCTCCGGTGGTGCTGCTATCACTCGGTTCGACGCGACTGACTATGACACAAAGTTCGCATGCGAAGTGAAGAACTTCGATGTTATCCAGTATATAGATAAGAAGCTCTCGCAGCGTATGGATCTGTTCACCCAGTTTGGTATGGCTGCAAGCATCCAAGCAGTTGCCGATAGCGGTGTTGATCTTGAAAAAGTTGATAGAGACAGATTCGGCGTCATTTATGGCTCCGGTATCGGAGGTATGTGGGCATATCAGAAGCAGCAGCAAACAGTTTTTGAGACCGGTGGTCCGCATCGCATTTCGCCGTTCTTTATTCCGATGATTATCTCGGATATTTGCGCAGGGTATATCTCAATGCGCTTTGGTCTCAAGGGTCCGAACTACGCAACGACGAGCGCATGTGCAACGAGCAATCACTCTCTGATTGATGCAATGATGTATATTCAGCGCGGATTATCGGATATGATGGTT
>JAYUZC010000054.1:0-7481 GCA_043752045.1 Bacteroidota bacterium
CTCCTCTGCTTATGGCAATACTGTCATTACAGGCAGAACAGGACAAACAGGAGCAACACAAGAGATAGATGACCTGATTGCGATGATACTGAATCAGCAAGCAACGGCAAAGTATATCGTCAGTAAGATCTATCGTTGGTTCGTGAGCACAGAGATAAGCGAGTGGATAGATACGAACATCATCTCGCCGCTTGCAGATACGCTCCGTCAGAATAACTTCGAGATGAAGCCGGTAATGTCGCAACTCTTGAAGAGTGCACACTTCTTCGATCAGGCATTCCGCGGAGGAATGGTCAAGAGTCCATTCGATCTCGGTATCGGTATCTTCCGTACGCTGACAATAGATGCGTGGCGTGATTATCCGAGTGCATCTTCGGAGCAGGTCGAGTTCATGCCTAAAGAGAACAACTCGTTCCACTGGTCATTGCGTCCATACCGCCGCACTATGGCTACGATGCAGCAAGACCTTTTCAATCCGCCGAACGTTGCTGGACTTCCTGCATACTATCAGATGCCACAGCTTGACCATATATGGATAAATGCTGATACACTCCAAAAACGAATAAAGCTTATCGATGATTTTGTTGTCGTTGATTATACATGGGATGAAGAGTACGGGCATTACATTACAAATGTAATAGAGTATGCAAAGCTGACATCAGCACCATCGAATCCTACCGTCCTTATCAACGAATGGATAGAGATGAACTTCCCATTTGCGCTTACACAGGCGCAGAAAGCGGACGCCAGAGCTATCTTCTTAGGTTCACTCACTGATGGCAGCTGGACATCAATGTGGAATGATTACGTCGCCGCTCCGACAAATGAAACGAAGAAGGATGCAGTCGAGACACGTTTGCGTGCACTGCTTCGCCACTTGCTCGGGCTTGCCGAATATCAACTTATGTAACATAAAAAGGAGAACACAACAATGAAAAGACGTGATTTTATAAAAGCAAGTACAGCCGTTCTTCCTTTTGCGCTCGGCGGATTCCCGATACGTGCATTTGGCAAAAGCCCGATATTTGATGCCCTTGTTCCGCAAGGGGCATGTGATGACCATGTGCTCGTGCTTATCCAGCTTGTTGGCGGTAATGACGGACTCAACACCGTTATCCCACTCGATCAGTACTCGGCATATACCAATGCTCGTTCGAACATCGCTGTTGCAGAAGCGCAGGTGTTGAAGCTTACAAATGAAACAGGACTTCATCCGCAGCTTACAGCGCTAAAGAATCTTTACACTTCAGGAAAACTAAGTGTCGTGCAAAGTGTCGGATACCCAACTCCGAACTTCTCGCATTTCCGTTCGACTGATATTTGGCAGAGCGCATCAGACTATGATGTAGAAATCTCTACGGGTTGGCTCGGAAGATTCTTAGAAAAAGAATACCCCGGCTTCCCTGTTGGATACCCGAATGCTTCAATGCCGCATCCGCTTGCTATACAAGTTGGCTCTGTCATCTCTCCTGCGCTCGAAGGAGTTGCAGCGAATATGGGTATGGCGTTTACCAATCCGACAACATATTACAACATCGAGAAAGACCTCACAGGCGCACCACCTGCTACACGCACAGGTAATTATATTGATTATGTCCGTGATGTCGGCGAACAGCTTGAGAACTTTGCTGTGCCGGTAAAGAATGCTGCGTTGAAGTTCACCGCGAAATCATCCAAGTGGCCATCAGTAAATCAGAATACACTTGCAGATCAGATGAAGATCGTCGCACAGCTCATCTCCGGTGGGTTGATGTCGAAAGTGTATATTGTTACGCTCGGGGGCTTTGATACTCACTCAAATCAGGTCGCAGGTGGTAATGGGCAACAATACTCTCACCCGCAGCTACTCGGCTGGCTCTCACAAGCAATAGATGCATTCCAGGACGAATTGAAATTACAAGCTGTCGAAGATAGAGTTGTCGGTATGACCTACTCCGAGTTCGGCCGCCGCATCAAGAGCAACGGCTCCGGCGGTACCGATCACGGCGCAGCTGCCCCGCTCTTCTTCTTCGGTAAAAATATCAATGCAGGTATCATCGGAGCAAATCCGACAATTCCATCGGGTGTCTCTTCAGAAGATAACATCCCGATGCTCTTCGACTTCCGCTCTGTCTATGCATCGATCATGAAGGACTGGTTCTGTGCGGATGAAGCAAAGATACGTGATGTGCTCTTCAAAGATTTCCAGATGATACCGATTATCAAGGGTTCAACTGCGTCGTCAGTTAGTAGCGAGCAAAGCGGCAAGCAATCTTCAATCGTAAATATGTATCCGAACCCGTTCATCTCTTCGACGAATGTAACCGTTCGAAGCAACGGCGAGCATATCTATCTATCAGTCTTCGATGCTATCGGCAAAGAAGTCGCTACGCTGACCGATAGGGTGCTTGCAGAAGGTGAGTACAGGATACCGTTCGAAGCGAATGGTCTTGCAAGCGGCACGTACTATGTACGTCTGCAATCTGCATCACATATCGAGACACGGGCAATCCTCTTGACAAAGTAACAAAAAAAGAAGCGGGGCTCACTCAAAGTCTCGAGTCCCGCTTACAGGTATGCTTTTTTTTTAGACACAACACAGCATACTATAGACACATATACAATGTTATTTTGTCACGACAAGTTTCGTGAATGCAACATTGCCTCCGGCATTCAGCACAACCAGATATGCTCCGCTCGGTGCATTCGTTACATTCCATTCAAAGTTTTGCTCACCTGCCGATAACTCACCCTGATATAGTTCGCTGACCATTCTACCTGTTAGATCATAGACTCGGAGTTTTGCGTTTGCTCTCTCTGATGTATGGGTTGTGATCAAATATCCATTCACAGTTTTCGTAGCTGTTAGTGATGAAGTTACCACAGGAGTATTACGTTCTGACTGAACAGCACTCTTTACTTGCTCTATTTTAAAGTCCCATATACCTCTGCCATGTGTTCCAAAACGAACTGTCTTGATTTGTGGTACATACTCAACAGACCAGTACACATGGTCAGGCGCGGAGTATCCGGCCATATCATACCATTGATTCATCTCCCGCACATACATATACGGACCAATTTCTGTAGCAGCAAAAAGTAGATCACCGCTCGGAGATGATGCCATCCCATAGATAAGTGTCTTCGGCAAACCGGAGTCACGAGCTACAAATGTCTTCCCATGATCGGTCGAATAGTAAACACCTGGGTTGGAGTAGCCACTACCCCCAATATATAGCTCTCCAAGTTTTGTCTCGGATGGTACAATTGATGAACCATAAAAATAATGTGCCCCGGGTGCTGCGAATGAATCTGTCTTTGACCAAGTAATACCACGGTCATCCGAATGAAAGAAGCGTCCGTCATTTGTCGTTACATACCAATGATCGTGATTGATAGGTGAGATAGCAAGCGATGAAACACGCCGGTCATTATTACCGCTGCTAAAATCAAACCCCATCCGCTCGGAGATAATAGAATCGCCCGGGGTTACGTAGCGGAGCTTCCAGATGATAGAGCTATCGCCGCTTCCTGATGCAACATACGCAGTGCGGGGGTTAGCAGGGTCTGCAACGATGGGGGGTATCCACTGCCGATTACCCGGTTTAAATCCTCGTCCACGTTGATGGTCGCTGGTGCGTGCGGCAGGGTAGTACATCGAGAAGCCCGGGTAGTTACACCATACACTTTTGCCGCTATCGGTAGAAGTTAAATGTCCGTAATCGCCGCTGATAGTCTGCCTGAACCCGAGCGTACCTTCAGTACTGTCAATACCTTTCTGGAATCCTTGGTCTTGTGCGCCACTATAGATGTGGTATGGCTTTTCGCTGGTAGAAGTAAGCACGTCATAATACTGACTTGTACCAATACTCTCCATCGTGATATTCTCTACATCCTCAAGACCATTTGATGATATATAGATACCGCCGTCTGTCATTACTACGATATGCTCATTACCTATAAGGTCTTCAAATACTTCGATAGATGGAACATCAGCATGGAGTCTATATTTCGGATTGCCGTAATAATCACCCCAGTGGCTATATTTTGTCCACTGCGAACCACCATTAAAACTTCTATGAACATCCACACCTGCGATAAAAAGCGAATCGGGATTTGCATTGCTTACTGCCATGCTATTGTTCCAATCGAACGGAGAGCCGTCGTATGAACCTTGTTCTGCCCAGCTCAGACCATCATCAGTTGATACTTCAACGTATGAATTCCCATTGTGCATATTGAAGAGGACTAAACGAAGTGAGTCACCCCGTGTAACTCCACGCAATGAAAAGTAAGGGTCATTACCACCGGTAACAGGTTTTATATTGAGTACATTTATTGTCCCATTTGCTAAGAGCACACCTATCGTATCACTTTTAATTATGTAAACCGGAGAGTTGTCTGTTCGAGAGCGCCATATATCACATTGATTTGTCTGGAATATACCCTTAAAAAGATTCTTGAATGTCTTCCCACCATCGACTGACATATAGAGTGTACCGATCGAACGCCAAGCAGAAGAATAATCCCACTCATGGCCAAGCACATGCACAGTATCACCATCGTTTGAAACTATCGCTCTTCTGAAACCACCCCAACCTGCAGGCCCTTCCAAACCTTTTCCTATATTCCATGTCTTACCATCATCATCAGAGTAGTATGAAGCAGCAGGACCGTTGGCAATAACAAGAATACGTTTACCGCCGATGATAGGAATAAGTCGAATTAAGCGTACATCCCGAAAACGCCATCCGTCATTGAGGCATGTCCATCCTGACCCATCAAGATTTCCCTTCCAGATATTACCGTAGGACGAAGCCGCATACATAATCCCGCGCTCCCAGTCAATATCGCACGTATGCATACGCCCAGCGACGTTGTTCGAGCCACGCTCGCTCCACTCACCTATGACACGGCCATCAGCGACCGTATCGTTGATAACTCCCTGTGGAGATTGTCCGCTTTTGCTACGCTGCATTCGTCGCTCTGCTTTGCTACGAGTTATTTCATTGTCAATAACGGAAGTATTGACGCCCGGCTCGGCTCGATGCATCCCGCGTATCCAAGCTTCGCGTTCGGATGTACGGTTCTTCTGTTCTTCGTTATGCAGCTCGTGCTTTGTTGTTTGTGCTGAAACAACTATGGGTAGTAATAAAAGTAAGTAGGGATAGATACGGCTCATAAAATACTATTTATTAGACAAAAGATAATCCCTGAATCATAGAAATGATTCAGGGATTTTATGATGAGAGGACCCACGGTTGTATTACTTTACTACTACTTGTCTAACTTCATTGATCGCCTCACCGCTTAATCGAACTTGATAGAGTCCTTTCGCTATTCCTGTCGTCAATAAACTCATTTCATTTTCTCCACTTTGGAATTGGGAATCAATAAGTGATCTTACGACTCGTCCTTGCATATCATAGAGCGTAACGACAACTTGTGACTGCCTATCAAGCGTGAATGAAATCGTGGAAGCACCTTCGGTCGGATTCGGATAGACAGAAACATCACTCCTCTTTGCTATCTCATAGGTATTTGCCAAGGCAGGTTCACTTACCATTACTAACGGTGCTTTGAACCACGGCGCTGCCGAAGCATCAGTGCGAAGGAAATCCATCCACAGATGCGCGATCTTTTCTCTGCCTGTTGTAAAGGTATGTAGGCCGTCTGGTTTGAAGTCCGTGCATTCCCATATAAGTCCGTCACTGCGCGGTGTCAAGCCATCAGCCCAAAGGTACGGACCCCATGCGATCATTGGCGACTTCGCTGATAGCCCGGCGTACGTGATGTTCGTATCACCATTTATCTGATCCTCTATAAGCCATTTACATGCCCAGCCGTTATAGTAATCATGCGGAGCGCGCAAGCCAGCGCTTGGTGGATCATCCATATCGATGTATCCTGCATACGCTCTGCCGGATTGATAGCATATCTTTAAGTTCGGATACTGTTCTTTGAGTATCTGCATGACGAGTTTGTAGTCATTGCGTAGATCGTTCGGTGCTCCCGGAAAGCCGAGAGAGTCAGGTGTCGCATCTGCTTCTTTGAACCAAATTACTTGCACTTGGTTCTCTGTTAGACCAGCAAGTTCAAGCTGATTCTTGACGTAATTCCAGTAAGTGGTCATTGGATCAATGAGCTTGTCGATCGTTTTTCCACCCGCTCCCCCATTGACGTAAACAAGCTTTGGGTTCACATAAGGATATGCAGCCATTGAGTCAGCAAGCACCGGTGATTCCATCGCGATGTTCGACCCACCGATAGAAAGAAAGACGATCTTCCCGCTTGCGAGATTAAACACACCTGCCGTATCAAGCGGCTTTATCTTTTTTGCCTGTTTGATAAGCGCAATGTTGAATGATCCAGGGCGCGTATTGCTTCCGCCGGGATAAAGCCCGCCTTGATAACCGGAGAAGTACCCTGCACCGAGATCAGTGATAGGTGTAAATCCTTGACTTGTGTTATCGCATTCTTGCGCAAAACTTGATGCTGCAAAGAGCGCGATGAAGATGTATGTTGTTATGATTTTCATAATACGTTTTGTAAAAAAATGATTGTGATAGTGTAGAGCTTACCACGAGTGAGAAGTTTAATGAGTAATGATTCATAATGGCAGCACACCAATTAGCGCACTTTTAGGAGCAACTTTCGAAGGTTTCAAAAAAATAATTTATTGCGGGATTTTGGATTGGGCAAAAATTTGTAGTATATTTGTAAGACGATGTGGGTACGTATTCCCGCATGAAACAGCGTAACTGCTGTAGTTACAATTACTTAACCAACCTAATTAGCTCGAAACTGGCAAACTTGATACGGTAGTTTTAGAAGAAAGCCCTCTTTGGCACAAGAAAATGACCGCTTCTATTCTCGTACTCGCGGTACTTTCTGATAGTAATAGCCACAATGGAGGGATAAAAAATGAAACCGTTCAATGTCTTAAAGCCGATGGAGTTTCGAAGCTTGTCAAACTTCTCATCATATACACCGCAACGTAAGAAGGTACTCTTCTTGACGTACCGTTTTCCGTATCCGCTATCGGGCGGAGATCGGCTCAAAAGCTACCACCTGCTTCGCCATCTATCAGAGATCGCCGATGTGGATCTCATCTCGATAGACGAATGGAATTCCGGACATGGCGAGAACCTTGAGCACATAAAACTTTTTGCGAAGAACGTAACCGTCGTACCATTTAATCGCACTGCCGCATGGGCAAGAGTGCTCTTTACACTCCCGACACAAACACCTGTCGAGTATGGTTTCTACGATGTACCTGCAATGCAGAAAGCAGTAGATACTGCACTCGGGAGAAATCTCTATGACCTCATAGTCTGCTTTTTTGTGCGGACGGCGATCTACGTCAAAGACGTGAAAGGTACGCCAAAGCTTTTGGTTGCAGAAGACTCACGTTTACTCATGCAAGAGCGCTCGTCAGAGAATTTCTCGTTCACGGGCGAGTACTTCATCCGCAACAACGACGCAAAGAAGCTTCGCCGCTA
>JAYUZC010000055.1:0-7467 GCA_043752045.1 Bacteroidota bacterium
CCGCGCCGTCAGGCGCTTGAGCCGGGCGACGAGCAGAAGGGAATGTTCAAGAACTACTCAAGTGACATGGACTTCTTCATCAAGTACCAAACTAATCATATGTATAACCGGTACTTGCTCTGGAACTTCGTCGGACGTGTAAGCCAGAAGCAGGATACGGGAGTTGATTGGTCAAAGACATGGGGAATACCATTCTTGATCGGGCTCTTCGGAATGTATTGGCATTTCCGTCGCGACCCCAAGCGAGCACTCTCAATGTTCGTGATGTTCCTGATGCTCGGCTGGCTGACAGCGTGGTACCAAAACCAACAGGAGCCGCAGCCGCGTGAACGTGATTATTTCTATGTAGGCGCATTCTATGTCTATGCAATGTGGGTAGGCATTGGCGCAACTGGGCTGATAGAACTTCTTGCGCGCAAGAAAAAGAAGAATGCTGAAGGTGAAGACGATGTAGCTTCAAATGAAGATATGTCGGATGGTAACCTGAATACCGGACTCGCGTTCGGGCTCTTCGCAGGTGCTCTGCTACTTGCACCGATAAATCAATGCGTCGGGCTTGCAGGGCTTGCAAGCGGTCAGTCGTTTAAAGAAAGCTCGAAGTGGGCGGAGTACGACCGATCGAATAATTATATACCGTTCGAGTATGCATATAACGTTCTCCAAAGCTGTGAAGAGAATGCAATCCTTTTTACTGCCGGTGATAATGATACATTCCCGTTGTGGTGTATGCAGGATGTCTATGGAGTGCGGCGAGATATACGCATCGTCAATCTCTCGCTCGGAAATATGAGCTGGTATATCAAGCAGCTACTTTCTGATGTCTGGGGAGTCGGTAAAAAGTTGACATTACCCGGATTTTCGCTTGACCAGCTCAATGCACCGGATGACTCGCAAGAAGGTGTGCATGGGTATCAAGGTGAGCCGGCAAATGTCTCTGTAGATATATCTGCTCAAACAATGCAGACGTTTTCTAATAATTCCCAGTCTCAAGCCACACAAATGCGCTGGGTCTATACAGGGCAATACAATCTTGGGCAAGGAAAATACTACTTTACTGTTGCCGATCAACTCGTGAAGTCAGTCATTGAAGGAAACATCAATAATCGTCCGATATACTTCGCAGGAGTAGTGCCGGAAAATTATTATACAGGTCTTCGTGATTATGTAGTTTCTGAAGGGTTAGCAAAGCGTGTTGCACCGATCATGTTTGGCAGACGCGGCTCACGTCTTGAAGAGACGATCAATGAGCCCGTGGTTGCTTCGATGTTCATGAACTTCGTTACAGAGCCGTCAAAAACTCCAAAGCGTGGGTTGTTATTGAACACGTTCATGGACCCGAGTGCAAACTGGAGCAATGAGGACAGAACCAACGAGCCGTCCTTCTTTAGTTATCAGAATAGTTATGCAAATCTTGCCGCACAGTATTTGGCAAACGAAGAGTATGACAAGGCAAAGAAAGTGCTTGAAGTTCTGAAGCAGCGTATTCCGCCGGAGAGGGTGCGCTACAATGGTATGATCGCCACGCTTCTTTCGCAGCAGTTGCGTAAGGTTGGTGACACTGTCTCGGCGCGCTCATTTGCACGTTCTGCTCTTAAGGATTATGAAGAAGAGATAGTATTGCTCATGGAAAAGAATATCTACGATGAAGGCAGCTTGGGACAGTATCTTTTTGGTTCAGAAACATATATATTGCTTGGTGAACCCGAGACCGCTGCGGCAATATTATCGAAAGTACTTCCAAACCTCCCAAATAAGGGAGAGTCTGCGCAGTTCGAGCTTCGTTTAATGCAAGCGCAAGCTATGATCTTAGAGAAAAAGGGTGATAAAAAAGGTGCATACGCAAAGTATGAAGAACTCTTCGCGAAGTACGGCAATGCTATGGGCGCAACACCCGGTTACCAAGAAGATTTTCAAGCACTTGTCATGAAACGCTACGAATTGATGGATGCTCTTGGTATCCAACAAGTAGATACGATGCCAACACCACCGAACGCACAATAAACGTATGAGGCGTTGCAAAACGCCTCTTTTTTTTTCGTGTATATATCAATCATCATCCCCGCATATAATGAAGCGACGCGCATCGGTCCGTCGCTCGAAAAGATAATTGCTTTTTTTTCAGCGAAGGACTATGATGCTGAAGTAATCGTTGTTGACGACGGCTCACCCGATACTACATGTGATGTTGTTACAAACACATTCGCAACACTTTCTTCTACGGCACCCCGCGTTTTTCCACGCCTAATAGAACTTGGATCCAATGATGGCAAAGGGGCAGCTGTACGAGCGGGGATGCTTAGTGCAACGGGTTCGATCGTTATTTTTACCGATGCCGATCTTTCGACTCCTATCCATGAGATAGAGAAGATCATTGTTGGTATTGAGAAAGAAGGGTATGATGTCGTCGTTGGCAGCCGTGCCCTCGAAGGCAGAAAACTTGTAAAGGTACATCAACCTTGGTACAGAGAGGTTATGGGGCGGTTCTTCAATGTTCTCGTGCAGCTTTTTGTATTTAAGGGCATCAAAGATACACAGTGCGGGTTCAAAGGATTTACTCATGAGGCAACGCAGAAGCTCTTCGGAGCGCAGAAGATCATGGGATTCTCTTTTGATGTAGAGATACTCTATCTTGCCAAGAAATTTGGCTACAAAGTGAAAGAGGTGGCAGTTGAATGGTATAATGATGAACGCACAACGGTCGGAGCGCTATCTGATTCTTCGAAGATGTTCCTTCAGATACTCCAGATACGAAAATTGCACTCAAAATAGTAGTCATACTTCCAGTGCGGTACCCCTCCCGTTCGTAATTTTGTAGAAATTACATACGCTATGGCTAAAACCCAAAAGGAACACCGTATTTTGCAACCTGTTTCTCTGCCGAAATTATCGGGACTTGCCGCAATTGGCATCCTCGCCCTACTCGTCGGTATCTTCTACTCCGGACATCTCTTTGGTGGCTCATTCTTATGGGAGGATTTCGTCGAGCAGGAATTTCCCTTCCGAACACTTGCCGCTTCGAGCTTAGCAAACGGTACGATACCTCACTGGAATCCGTATGTCTTCTGTGGTATGCCGTTCCTTGCCGATATTCAGGTTGCCTTCTGGTATCCGATGAATATGCTGCAATCATTCTTTGTCAGTGATGGGCATCTCTCGCCTGTAGTAATGCAATGGTTTATTATCTTGCATTACATCATAGCCGGAGCAGGTATGTTCTTCCTTGTCAAGAAGGTGTTCAAGACCGATGATCTGTCTGCGCTTTTTGCAGCAATCGCATACGCTTTTAGCGGGTATCTCACGATGCAGATTATTCATCAGATGATCGTCTATCAGTTGGCACTGTTCCCGTTTATTGTCCTCTGTATCATTCAAGGATTCGATTCGCTGAAGTATGCAATTCTGGGTGGATTGTTGCTCGGAGTGATGTATCTTGCCGGACATCCGCAAACAACGTTGTTCCTGACGCTTTTCCTAGGCGCGTTGGTGCTCTATGAAATTGGGTATCGTCTTTGCAGCAAGGGTGAAGAGAAATTATCGGCGACTACGATACTTGCTATGGTGATCCCGTTTGTCATTGCAGTCGGCATCTTTGCTATTCAGCTATTGCCTTCCCAAGAACTTGCGGGGCTATCTAAGCGTGATGTGATGACCTTCGAGAATTCTGTCGGTGGTGGCCGGCTCTCGTTCGATTCGCTTTTTACATTCATCATGCCTCGCCTCTTTGGGCTGACAGATGCGACGGGTCAAGCGAAAGTACCTTTCTGGAATGGCGAATACTTCCTCTCATGGGAAACGGCAATGTATATTGGTGTATTGCCACTCGTCTTTGGTGTGCTTGCATCGTTTGTAGCAACGAAGAAAAAATATGTTACTCTTTTTGCGGGGATGAGTCTCTTTGCATTTCTCTTTGCGCTCGGAGACAACTTTTTCCTTTATAAGATATTCTTCTCGCTTCCGATATTCGACCGCTTACGCACTCCTGCTCGTATGATGATGGTCGCGACGTTCACACTCTGCGCACTATCTGGTGTAGGGCTTTCGATGTTCTTACGAAATGAAATAGAAGAGAAGAAAAGGAGTTTCTCTCTCATTGTTGGTGGTGTTATAGGTATTGCTTGGGTGGCGGGGATAGCCGGCATCATTTCTGCGAATTCATTTCTTAACGGTGCGCCTGCCGAAGCAAATGCTTCTATCTCTTGGGCTGCAGGGTTGGCGTCGTTCCCAGTGATAGCTACGGTCATTCTCGCTTTCCTTTTATGGAAGAATATGATTAAAGGTGTTGCACTTGCATCTATTGTTATTGGCGTTACGATGATAGAGCTGTTCATGTATGGAATGCCTGTGAATAAATCGAGTGATGACCCACGCAGCGCATACCGTGATCAACCAAATCAAACACAAATCGTTGATATGCTCAAGAAAGAGCAAGCGCAAGAACTCTCTCGTGCGAATATCCGACTCGGCGGAGCATCGCTCTTGAGGCGCAATCAAGGAGCGTATGATCGCATCCAACTACTTGAAGGATATAATCCTTTGGTACTTGCAGAGTTTGCACCGCAGTGTGCGAACTCGATGATGACAATGGATTTGCTCAATATCAAATGGAGAATTATTGGAGGAGGATTCGCACCGACTACTACATACTTGCCGAGAGCGAAGATTTACTATACACTCGATATTCGTAGCCCCGAAGAAGCGAAGCAAGTGCTGAAGACCGATTCAACCTACGACTATCACTCAAAACTACTTCTGCAAGAGAAACCGTCGCTTGCAATTGGTGAGGCAGATAGCGGTGCACAGACAAAGATCGTGCGATATGAGATGAATGAGATCGAGGTAAAAGTCTCAACGAAAGCCAACGGTATGCTCTTCCTCTCCGAAGTGAACTATCCTGCTTGGAAGGCAACAGTTGATGGCAAGGATGCAAAGATATATAAAGCATTTACAACGCTTCGCGCTGTTGAAGTGCCGGCAGGCGAACATACTATTGTTATGCGTTATGAATCCGATGCTTTTAAGACCGGCTCAATGATAACGCTTGCTACACTTGTTCTTTCGCTCGGCGGACTCGGATTCTTTGTCTTCAAGAAAAAGAATTCGTGAGCAAAGCAGAGAAAATACTCATAATCGCCCTCCCCGGTATAGGTGACGCACTGCTTGCAACGCCGATGATACGGCTTTTACGCGAAGCAAAGCCACATGCAGAGATACATGCGCTCGTGATGTTCGGTGGTACGCGTGACCTCTTGAAGACCAATCCGAATATAGACGAAGTTCATTACTATGACTTTATCGGTAGCCCGCCTCATGAAGGATTGCTCTACCTATTGCATCTTCGTTCTCTTAGCTTTGATATTTCCATAAACATCTATCCGCAGAACCGTTGGCAATATAACATCTTTGCATTGCTTGCCGGGGCATCGAAGCGTCTTGGGGTCCGGTACAAACGACGCGATTGGTATAATCTAAGCTGGCTCTGCACCGATACTATCACCGAAGATGACAACTTACATTGTGTAAAAGAAAATGTCAAACTGTTATCTCTTCTTAATATCAAACACGATCTCAACGAAGCAACCCTCCCGAAGCTTGATATTACTATTACTGACGATCATAAAGAATATGCCGAGTCATGGTTGAAAGAAAAAAGTATCCCGACCGATACACCTATCATTGGTTTTCATGCAGGTACTGCGCTCTTCAAGAATCATGTTCGCCGCCGCTGGGCGCCGGAGAAGTTCGCAGAGCTTGCCAAGAGACTTAAGGGAGAACTTGGCGCAACCGTGCTTCTCTTCGGAGGTCCTGATGATAAAGATGCCAATGAGATCATTCTGCGTAAGGCAGGTGATGCCATCATAGAAGTGAAGACAAAGTCTATCATGGACTCCATTGCCTTGATGAAGCATACGAACGTGTTTGTCTCGAATGATTCATCGCTTATGCATATTGCCGGAGGGCTTGGATTAAAGACCGCCGCCATCTTTGGTCCGACAAATGAAACATACGTACATCCCTGGAAGACCGAATATGAGATAATTCAGACAGGCATAGAATGCCGCCCGTGTTTTGTCTATTCCACAAAGCCATTAACCTGTTATCGCCAAAATCCCGAAGAGCATTTTATCTGCATTCGTGACATTGAAGTCGAAGCAGTCTTTTCTGGCGTAGTACAGTATATGTCATAGGCGGTCTGTTTCCAGACCACCTATCATAACCACACAATATTATGCTAAATCAAAACGGTCAAGGTTCATAACCTTATTCCATGCCGCAACAAAATCGTTAATAAACTTCTCTTGTGCGTCTTGGCTTGCATAGACTTCGGCAAGTGCACGAAGTTCTGAGTTCGAACCAAAGATTAAATCAGCACGTGTCGCTTCCCATCGGAGTTCATTGTTTGCGCGGTTACGTCCTTCGAACGTTTGTTCCGAGTCAGAAGTAGCTTTCCATGCCGTACTCATATCAAGCAAGTTCACAAAGAAGTCATTGGCAAGTGTTTCTTGACGCTTCGTGAATACACCATTGCTTGAGCCATCAGCGTTTGTACCAAGAGCACGCATGCCTCCAATAAGAACGGTCATCTCCGGAGCAGTGAGTCTTAGCTGCTGCGCCTTGTCGATGAGTAATTCTTCGGCAGAGATGGTGTACTGTGATTTCTGATAGTTGCGGAAACCATCGGCTACCGGCTCAAGCACTGCAAATGAATCAACATCAGTTTGTTCTTGTGTTGCATCCATGCGTCCGGGTGAAAAGGGAACAGTAATATTTTTGCCTGCATTTTTTGCCGCTATCTCAAGACCGACACAACCACCGAGAACAATAAGATCAGCAATAGATACTTTCTTACCGCCGGATTGAACGTTGTTGAATTCTTTTTGAATTCCTTCAAGCGTGTTCAATACGTTTGCAAGCTGCGGGGGATTATTAACACTCCACGATCTCTGCGGCTCAAGGCGGATACGTGCTCCGTTTGCACCTCCGCGTTTATCGGAGCCACGGAATGTTGATGCCGAAGCCCATGCAGTCGAGACCAGCTGTGATATTGATAAGCCGGAGTCTGCGATCTTCGCTTTCAATGCGGTTACATCATTACTATCAACAAGTTTGTGATCAACGCTAGGGATGGGGTCTTGCCAGATGAGTTCTTCGGCTGGCACTTCCGGACCCAAGTATCGAGCTCGAGGTCCCATATCTCTGTGCGTAAGCTTAAACCATGCACGAGCGAATGCATCGGCGAACTGATCGGGATGCTCAAGGAAACGGCGTGAGATCTTTTCGTACGCCGGATCGAAGCGGAGCGCAAGGTCAGTGGTTAGCATCGTCGGCAGATGCTTCTTTGTGTTATCAAACGCATCGGGTATGACATCAGAGGCATTCTTGGCAACCCATTGCTTTGCACCGGCCGGACTTTTCGTAAGCTCCCACTCAAAGCCGAAGAGATTCTCAAAGAAGAAATTACTCCACTTG
>JAYUZC010000056.1:0-7452 GCA_043752045.1 Bacteroidota bacterium
ATAGGGGCATTAGCTGAAACAGTAGATAAACCTGGATCGGCAGGAACCCAATTCGCACCATTCCACGCCAACACTTGTGAATTCGTTGCACCTTGCTGTGCTATATCCAGTGGATTAGCTACTGTACCGTTTCCAGATATTCGAGCGGTTACATTTACAGTCCCACCATTATCATTTGCCGGTGCCCAAATCGTACCATTCCATGCAAGCACCTGTCCATTGGCCGCGCCTTGCTGTGCAATGTCGAGCGGACTGCCGACTGTACCATTGCCTGTCAAGCGTGCAGTTACTGCAACAGTTGAAAGTTTATTATTAAACGTCGTCCAATCGGTTGATGTCAGATAACCATTGGTCGTGCCGTTGGCTGCTGCCATTACAAGTGGGTTACCGGCAGTGCCATTACCTGTGATTGGTGCTGTTACCGATACGCTTGAAAGTCCGCCGTTTGCTGGTACCCACGTAGTTCCATTCCAAGAAAGAACTTGTCCGTTGGTTGCGCCTTGTTGTGCTATGTCAAGCGGACTGCCAGTTGTGCCGTTACCTGTCAAACGTGCGGTTACTGCAACAGTTGAAAGTTTATTATTAAATGTTGTCCAGTCAGTTGATGTCAGATAACCATTGGTCGTACCGTTTGCTGCTGCCATTGCAAGTGGATTGCCTACTGTGCCATTACCTGTGATCGGTGCTATTACCGATACGCTTGAAAGTCCACCGTTTGCTGGTACCCATGTAGTACCATTCCAAGAAAGAACTTGTCCGTTAGTCGCACCTTGTTGTGCAATGTCAAGAGGATTACCAGTGGTACCGTTACCAATTAGTCGAGCGGTTACTGCAACTGTCGAAAGTTTATTATTGAATGTTGTCCAATCAGTTGATGTCAAATAACCATTGGTTGTAGCATTCGCGGGTAGGATTACAAGTGGATTACCTACGGTACCGTTTCCTGTGATCGGTGCTGTTACCGATACGCTTGAAAGTCCACCATTTGCTGGCAACCATGTTGTGCCATTCCAAGAAAGTACTTGCCCGTTAGTTGCACCCTGTTGTGCAATATCAAGCGGACTGGCGACTGTGCCATTGCCTGTCAAGCGTGCTGTTACTGCAACAGTTGAAAGTTTATTATTAAATGTTGTCCAATCGGTTGATGTCAGATAGCCATTGGTTGTACCGTTTGCTGCTGCCATTGCAAGTGGATTGCCTACTGTGCCATTACCTGTGATTGGTGCTGTTACTGCTACACTTGAAAGTCCACCATTTGCTGGTACCCATGTAGTACCATTCCAAGAAAGAACTTGTCCGTTAGTAGCTCCCTGTTGTGCAATGTCAAGAGGATTACCGACTGTACCATTGCCCGTCAAGCGTGCAGTCACGGCAACAGTTGAAAGTTTATTGTTAAATGTTGTCCAGTCGGTTGATGTCAGATAACCATTAGTCGTTCCGTTAGCCGCTGCCATTGCAAGTGGATTGCCTACTGTGCCATTACCTGTAATCGGTGCTGTTACCGATACGCTTGAAAGTCCACCATTTGCTGGTACCCATGTAGTACCATTCCAAGATAACACTTGCCCGTTCGTCGCACCCTGTTGTGCAATGTCAAGAGGATTACCTGTTGTACCGTTACCTGTTAGTCGTGCAGTTACTGCAACACTTGTAAGTTTATTATTGAATGTCGTCCAGTCAGTTGATGTCAAATAACCATTGGTAGTACCATTCGCTGCTGCCATTGCAAGCGGGTTACCAACAGTACCATTACCGGTGATCGGTGCTGTTACCGATACACTTGAAAGTCCGCCATTTGCAGGCAACCATGTTGTGCCATTCCAAGAAAGAACCTGTCCGTTGGTTGCGCCTTGCTGTGCAATATCAATCGGACTGCCAACTGTACCGTTACCTATTAATCGAGCAGTTACCGATACTGATGTCAAGCCATTATCATCAGCAGGTAACCATGTTGTGCCATTCCATTTTAATGCCTGACCTGTTGTAGCTCCCTGTTGTGCAACTCGAAGAGGTGTTGCGACTGTACCATTTCCTGTGAGAGTTGCATCGGTTGTTACTGTCGAAAGTCCACCGTTCGCTGGTAACCATGTTGTGCCATTCCATGATAACACTTGTCCGTTAGTAGCTCCCTGTTGTGCAATGTCAAGTGGATTACCTGTTGTACCGTTACCGATGAGCCTTGCTGTTACTGATACAGAAGTCAAACCATTATCATCAGCAGGTAACCATGTTGTTCCATTCCATTTTAATGCCTGACCTGTTGTTGCACCTTGTTGAGCAACACGAAGAGGTGTTGCGACTGTACCGTTGCCTGTGAGAGTTGCATCGGTTGTTACTGTCGAAAGTCCGCTGTTTGCGGGTACCCATGTAGTACCATTCCAAGAAAGAACCTGTCCGTTGGTTGCACCCTGTTGTGCAATGTCAAGTGGACTTCCCGTAGTACCATTACCCGTCAAACGTGCGGTTACTGCTACACTTGAGAGTTTATTATTAAATGTTGTCCAATCTGTTGATGTCAAATAACCGTTTGTCGTACCACTGGCAGCTGCAATGGTTAATGGACTACTTGAGGTACCACTGCCTGTAATCGGAGCAGTCGCTGTGACTAATGTTATCCCAAGATCATCTGCCGGAAGCCATGTTGTACCATTCCACTTGAGCATCTGACCGGGCGTTGCACCTTGCTGGGCTATATCAAGCGGACTTGCTGTCGTACCTGCACCTGATAAACGCGGTGTTACTGCAGCAGTCAATAATCCATTCGAGCCTGGTAACCACGTCGTGCCATTCCATGTGAGTACTTCACCGGGAAGAGCTGATTGTTGTGCAATGCGAAGCGGTGTTGCGACTGTACCATTTCCGGTAAGTGTTGCATCCGTTGTTACAGATGCGCTAATCGAGTTACTCCACGTTAGCGCACCGGTATTATCACTTGCTAAAAATGATTGCGAAAGCGGAAGCGTAGCCGGTAGTGTGTAAACGATATTCGTATTTTGCGATTGCGCTTTGAACGCGGTGTAGTTGGCACCTGATGGCTGCGATTCAAATAAACGTAGCTCGCTTGCTCCGCCATTCGATGCAACCTCTACGTGATTTCTTGCCGTCGTTAAACCTGTAGCGTCGCTTGTAAGATTTAGATTTTCTAGCCACTGCGTACCGTCCCAACGAAGTGTACTATTTAGGAGTGTACCATTTGGCATCGGGCGGGAAACAGAGATATTCGTGCCTGTAATATTGATTCCGATTCCTGCAGTATATACTGCTCCAGCATCTGTTGCGGGGACCCATGCCGTACCATTCCACTTCAAAATTTGCCCGTTGGTTGCGCCCATTGCATTGAGCTTCTCTGATGTTACAGAGCCGCGTGCAAGCTTGAGAGTAGAGATAGCACTATCTGCGACATCAACGCGTGTTACATTTCCTGCAGGATTTATAATTGAAAGAGTTTTTTGCGGAGATTGGATACTATCTATCCCTTTATAGACTACATTTGAACTTTGCTTCGCGCTTAATTTGATCGTCTGTCCGCTTTGGGTAACAGTCATCGTTGAATCACCTTCGAGACGAAGTGAACCAGCTAATTCATTCACACTCGTGACGACGCCCTTCATGTCACCTGATAGTCTATTCGCTACATCTGCGGTAGCCGCACGTATTGCATAGGGTACGGATGCGATTCCCGTTCGCGGGGACAACTCGTCAGTGCCGTCAACACGCACTCCAAGAAAATACATTTTATCAAAAAGCATCGACTGAGGGATTGCAGTCATTGCGCCAATGACAATATTGAACAATCCATTACGCGTTGAGGTAGCGAATGTCTCCGAGTGAAGTGGTGTCCCACCAACAGGCGTGTCATAAAGTGCTATTGATATGGTATGGGTACCATCGGGAATTGCAACTCCCCCATTACCATAGACGACACCTTGGTAACTAAACGATCGCGGTATCTGCGCGTGAACATGGATCGAAGTAAAAAAAGATACTACACCCAGTAGCGCAGAAAAGAGGTAAAGAATTTTTCTCATCGTCATAAGGACACCTTCATTATACTATACCTCTTGTGATCGGCACTTATATCATAAGTGCTGACAACCAGAGGCCTCGTTGTACATAGTTAGATGTCCTTCTAGGCAAAAGAAAGTACACCCGTTTTTTTATTAATCAAATCACCGAGGTGGTGATGTAACGCGTCGCTTCAAATATAACTAATTTAAGCCCGATTTCCAAATGAAAAGTGATTATTTTTTCAACAAGTTAACCCCACTTACTCCCACTCTATCGTAGCTGGTGGTTTTGAGCTTATATCATAGACGACGCGGCTAATTCCCTTAACCTCGTTACTTATTCTATTTGATACAGTTGCGAGGAAATCATGCGGGAGTCTTGCCCAGTCTGCCGTCATTCCGTCAACGCTGGTGACGGCGCGGATGGCGCAGACATTTTCGTAGGTTCGCTCATCGCCCATGACGCCGACCGTCTGGACGGGCAAAAGAACCGCAAATGCTTGCCACGCCGAATGATAGAGGTTATGTACCCGTAGTTCTTCTATAAATATGGCATCTGCCGAGCGGAGGACGTCCAGCTTCTGCTTTGTGATATCGCCGATGACACGTATCGCCAAACCTGGACCCGGGAAAGGATGACGGTCAATAAAATGCTCCGGTATGCCGAGCGCTCTGCCTACATTGCGGACTTCATCTTTGAAAAGCTCGCGGAGCGGCTCGATGAGGTCAAGCTCCATAATATCAGGCAAGCCGCCTACATTATGATGGCTCTTTATTGTTGCCGACGGACCTTTGAAAGAAACAGATTCGATTACGTCAGGATAGATCGTACCCTGCACCAAAAACTTTGCTCCTTCAAAATGTTTTGCTTCTTCTAAAAAAACATCAATGAATGCTTTGCCGATTATTTTGCGCTTTGTCTCGGGGTCTGACACTCCGGCAAGTCGCGTGAGGAATAACTCCGATGAATCGCTGAAGTCGAGATCAATACCGAAGTGATCGCGGTAGGTATGCACGACTTCCGCGCTCTCGCCTCTGCGCATCAAGCCGTTATCTACGTGGATACATTTTAACTGTTTGCCAATCGCTCTATGTACGAGCACTGCAGCGACTGCAGAATCAACGCCGCCGCTTAATGCACAGATAACAGTTTTATCACCGACCTTCGCTTTTATCTCGGCGATAGTTGCATCAATGAAGTTCGCGCTGTTCCAATCTGCTTTTATCTTTGCAACATCGAAAAGAAAATTACCGATAATCTGTGCGCCGCCTTGCGTATGCACAACTTCGGGATGGAATTGTATCGCATATATCTGCTTCTGGTCATTAGCGATAGCGCATATCGGCGAGTTCTTGCTATGGGCAACGACGCGGAAACCTTCCGGCATTTTCGTTAGCTTATCGCCATGCGACATCCATACGCTTGTGCGTTCGGATATATCGGAGAAGAGCGCGCAATCTTTATCATCAATAATAAGATCAACTCTGCCGTACTCGCGCTGTGCGCTTTTATCCACTTCCCCGCCCATCGTGTAGGCGATCATCTGCAAGCCGTAGCAGATGCCGAGGATGGGCACGCCCATTGCAAAGACGCCTGCGTCGCAGCGGGGCGCGTCATCGGCATAGACGCTATACGGACTGCCGGATAAGATTATTGCTTTGGGGTTGTATGCTTGGATATCAGCGAGCGGTGCGGTGCACGGATAGATCTCGGCATAGACGCCTTGCTCGCGGACGCGGCGGGCTATCAGTTGGGTGTACTGCGAACCGAAATCGAGAATGAGTACGGAATCTCCGGTATGAGCCATAGACAAAAAAAAAAGAAAAGCCAAAAGCTTGCGCCTCGGCTTTCCAGTTCTCTGAATTAGGTAAACGTCAGGGCGGGGGGTTGAGTGCCCTAATCACTACATCTTAGCAATTATCTCTTCAATTTCCTTACATCTGTCAATAAATAGTCTATCAGTTTTTAAACTATCATACGCTTCTGTCCCTTCTTTTTTTCTGTCATTTGGATGAGGATAACTCCCATCTAATAATAAGAATGCATATCCTCGGTGGTCTTTTTTGAAGCTCTTTTGCCATCGACCATGGTCATTAATTTGCGATAGTACTAGTATTAAATACTGATAGTCTTTCTCTATTTTGATCTTGGTTTCTCCGCGCTTGATACTTAATTGCTTCTTGTGTAAGGTCCTTATGAGAGTGCGTCGTTTCTCACTCCATTCATCAGAAAGCCATCCCAAATCAATTTTTAACTCGATGATTCCTCTCAGCTGGTTGTCCTTGTCTACAATAAGAATATCAGGGTAAATTGTCTCTGATTTCTTCACTCCGTTCTTATTAGCCATAGACATTGGTGCATCTATGTATATCACTCTGTCTTCTTTCAAAAAGTGGAGTAAACCAAAAGCTAGCGATTCCTCGAAAGTATCAGATGCAGACCTGCTTCTCCCTAAAAAAATCCGTTTTGACATTTTTGAAGGTTTATAACTTTGTCGATGCTTTTCTTGATAATGCGTCACCATTTTCAATATTACATCAATTATTGATGTTTGGAATGTAGGACTATTTTTAGTCATTTATCATCCTTGTGGTTGTGGAGTAGCATCCCATACTTTTTTGAAATCAATTGTTTCGCTCTTTGGCTGCCGCTCTATAGGCAATAAATCAACATCTACCTTCACAGGTATATCTGATGCAAGCCCTGCAATAAAACAACTACCGACTGATAGTACTGGAATTGATTCAAACGAGAGCTTATCTAAATAAGCAATAGTCTTTTCAATAGCTTTAATATCATGCTCATTAATCAATCGATGAATAAAATAGTTGTGCAACTGCGAAATGATTGTTTGTGATATATCATATGGTCGCTGACTTGCAATCGTCAAGAACGTACTAAATTTTCTTCCTTCCTTAATCAATTCTTCAAAAGTTTCGAGACGGTAATCTTTCCATGTCTCACTTTCTCTTTCGGACATTGTAGATAGTATATTATGCGCTTCATCTATGATAATATGTAGTGACTTCTGCTCGAACTGTCCCTCCTCCTTATGTGTGTCATAGAGCTGTTTCACAATTATCAGGGGGAGCGTCTTCTTCATCTCAAGATTTACATCTTTGAGATTAATAACCTGCAAATTTTGTGTGATGTTTTGAGTACTGTTGTCAACTATATCAAGCAGCTTTTCCATCATCTCAAACTTCTTAAACATTCTTCCTATTAATGGACGGATGTGTTCTTGATTCGAATAGCCATTGATAACTTCAAAATAGTACTTCGATAGTATTTTAAACTTAATTTTATTTAAGTTGGAAAGATTAAAGTTAATTGAGTGTAAGCTAGGAAATGCAAAATTATATACTTCATCCAAAGCAGAGTCTGAATACTTTTTCTGTCCACCTATATACGCATAGTAGGTCTTACTTGTGGAGTTAAACTTCA
>JAYUZC010000057.1:0-2884 GCA_043752045.1 Bacteroidota bacterium
ATGTGGATCACCAACGGCACCATCAGCGACCTCGCAGTCGTATGGGCAAAGACCGACTCCGATGATCCGTCTTCGATACGCGGATACATCGTCGAGAAAGGTATGAAAGGTTTTACTGCGCCGGAGATGAAAGGAAAATATTCGCTCCGCGCAAGCATCACAAGCGAGCTTGTCTTTGCTGACGTGTTTATTCCCGAAGCAAATGTTCTTCCCGAAGTGCAGGGGCTTCGCGGTCCGCTCTCATGCCTAACGCAAGCGCGTTACGGAATATCATGGGGTGCGATAGGCGCGGCGATGGCATGTTTTGAATCGTCAGTGAACTATGCAAAGAGCCGCATACAATTTGATAAGCCGATAGCGAGCTTCCAACTCGTGCAGCAGAAACTTGCGGAGATGTGGACGGAGATAACGAAAGCGCAGTTGCTTTCTTTCCGATTAGGTCAACTCAAGAACGAAGGCAAGATGCGACCGCAGCATGTCTCGATGGCAAAGCGCAACAACGTAGCGATGGCGCTCGATATAGCCCGCGTAGCGCGTGACATCCACGGCGCGAACGGCATCTTAGGCGAGTACCCCATCATGCGCCACATGGCGAACTTAGAATCCGTCAAAACCTACGAAGGCACCCACGACATCCACACCCTCATCTTAGGTCAGGAGATAACCGGGATCGCGGCGTATTCGTGAGGAGAGGGATTTTAAGTCATGCACGTTATTTCACGTAAAAAGCTGAATGAGTTTATAGAGTTGTATCCTGAAGTAAGGAGTAATCTTACTTCTTGGTATAAAACTATGCGAGCAAATAACTACCCGAGTTTTGTAGATATACGCAGTGACTTCCCTTCTGCCGATAAAGTTGGTAAACTTACGGTCTTTAATATCGGTGGTAATAAGGTGCGTTTAATTGCAGCAATCCATTACAATAGGAAACGTATTTACATAAGGGCTGTTTTAACTCATAGTCAGTATGACGAAAACAAATGGAAGGAGTGAATATGATTGCATATAGCCAAATAGAAACCGCATGGAAACCACTGTCTCCATTTATCTCTGTACCTCACAACGAAGATGAGTACAATCGGCTCGTCAAGTTCTTAGATGACCTTATTGATGAGGTCGGCGAGAACGAGAACCACCACCTCGCATCACTCATGGAAGTAGTTGGTACGCTCATAGAAAAGTACGAAGCGGAGAATGTCCCTGAGTTGGTGTGATGATGCAAGAGCTATAATTGACAAACTTCGCGAATCGAGGCGTATAGTTAATTTTAGTGGAATCTCTTTCGAGAATAAATTATTGATTGATAGAGATATATTGGTCCTTAAAAAAAACGAACATGAACACACCAGAGACTATTAAAGAATTACCGCTCGATCCTGCAGAGGATGATTTAGATGATTTGCTTGTAGAAGAAACACCACCTCTCGAACCCGAAGAGATGATTCCGGTTGCAGATGATTCATCGCTCGACGATGGGCTTGATATCCCAGGCGCAGAGCTTGACGATGAGATGGAAAAGAACGGCGACGAAGATGAAGAAAACAACTACTACAGCTTAGGCGGCGAAAACCACGAAGCTTTAGAAGAAGACCACTCGGCGGATTAAGATCGGGTAGTGCATTTAAATTACCCTCTAATTTCTGAATACAATCTGAAATTGGAGGTATCTTTGTATAGTGAACATCAGCAAAATTACCATATTATTCATATTTTTTACAGTTTGCGGCGTGGTATCGTGTGATTCGCCTACTGATGCACCAAATGCTACCGATGAATTCAGCAAACTGACTATTTTGCCAGCCCCTGGATACTACCCTGTTGGTTCTACACTCACAATGAGCTTTACCGGTGTTACGATAGATACTGCGAAGTATATATATCGGTGGACGGTCAATGACACATTGGAGGTTGATTCGACAGCAATCGGCGTTTTACTACACAGATCTGGAAGAATTCAAGTAAGACTAAGAATGTATGGCAAGCACGATACAATGTTACTTAAGGATGTTAAGTCAGTATATTTAGCATCACAGCAGAAGTTGACGATAGATTCGCTTTCAAAGTATAGATATTTTCATGTCTCATTCGGCGGCTACGGTACTATTGAAATCAAAAAGGACTCAATAGTTAATCGAATTGATACAGTCTTTGGATACGGCACTCCAAAAGATTTAAAAGTATCTAAATGGATAGGAAATAATATGCTTGTCAATGAGGAATGGAGTGAGACTATTCAAACAAGATTTACTCAAACTTATAGCTTTGAGTCTTTAATTACTCTTGCAACCTTAGATACATCACTTCAGCAGTTAGTCTTAGGATCATTCTCATACTCAAGATCAAGTTCACGTAACGAAAGTGTTTCGATAGGGATGTTATCAGGCGGTAGCTCTGCTTCTTTAGAACTACACAATATTACAATGTACTGTTCCGAGGTTAATACTGCACAAGGAACAATAACTTTTGAGCTTCCAAGCAATAATATTCCTGATGCAATTGATAATATACGTTATTCAAGTGTCACATCAGGGGTACGTTGGCCAAGTTGGGAGGTTAAAGCTAATGAATATGTATTGCTAACTTCTATTAGCCGTGACAATAGCATTCGTCCATACATACGAGTAACTTTTTACCGATGAGCCGAACATCATACATATTTGTTGTTATTGCAATACTTGGGTTCTTTGGATGTGAGAGCACAGAGCCGACATTGGATCCAGTGAAAACTCCCGTAGAGATCACTTTACATTATGATAAAGACATAGTCAATGACTCACTTACTTCTTTGTATTGTACAACAAACATTCAAAGCGCATCAAATACTGAATTAGAATGGCATATTGGTATAGCGAATCCGACACTTTACACAATAAATGACCACAGA
>JAYUZC010000058.1:0-2883 GCA_043752045.1 Bacteroidota bacterium
TAATCTGATGAAAGAGTTGCTTCCTCGAAATTCCCCCTGAAACTTCATTTTCGCTGTTGCGTTACAATGTATTACCTATTTTAATAAATATTCACTCAAGGAGATTACTAAATCGTATGAATACGAAACGTTCAATTTTCAGACAAGTATCGCTTGTCGTCTTTGGTTTATTGTTTGGTCTTGGGCTAATCGCCGCCACAGGTGGTATCGATAAGATTAATATCGCCTTCGGTCAAGGCAGCGAAACAACTCTTGGCGGTCCGATGCCGAACATCCCGCCTAGCCCTGCGCTTGAGAGCATGAATGCCTCGTTCAAGGCAATAGCAAAAGCTATCCAGCCGACCATCGTTGCTATCAGCGTCAAGAACGAAGCACCCAAGCGTCAGCCAGGCAGCAGCAACCCGAATGACCCGTTCCGTTTCTTCTTCCGCAGCCCTGACGGCAGTGAAGAAGAGGGCGATTCATTCAATCCCTTCGGCGGAGGCGCACCACAAGAAGGTCTTGGCTCCGGTGTTGTCATCACTTCCGATGGCTATATTATTACCAATAACCATGTCGTCGAGAATGCCGCGAAAAAAGGCGGCGTGACGGTGAAGTTTATGGATAACCGTGAGTTTGAAGGTACGGTCGTTGGTACTGATCCGACTACTGATCTCGCAGTTATTAAAATTGAAGCAACGGGCTTGACAGCAGCCGCACTTGGCAACTCGGATAACGTAGAAGTTGGCGAGATGGTACTTGCAGTAGGTAATCCGCTTGGGCTTGAATCAACCGTTACCAAAGGTATCGTAAGTTCGCTTGGACGTAGTCTTGATATTATTGACCGCTCCAAGACAGGCGGCTATGCGATTGAGAATTTTATCCAGACCGATGCGGCTATCAATCCGGGTAACTCCGGCGGCGGACTTTTTAATATTAAAGGTCAGGTCGTAGGTATCAATGCTGCTATTGCAACACGCACAGGAATGTTTGCTGGTTACGGTTTTGCAATTCCGGTGAATATGGCGAAGACCGTTGCGACTGATCTTATCAGATTTGGCAAGGTCAATCGCGGTTACATCGGCGTACAGATCAGAAGTGTTGACCAAACCGAAGCCGAAGCACTCGGACTCAATAGCGCGCAAGGTGTACGCATTGATGGTGTCGTCAAGGGCGGAGCAGGCGAACTTGCGGGCTTACAGCGTAACGATGTTGTGCTTTCGATAGACGGGAAAGCAGTTCATACATCACAAGACCTTCAAGGCATCATCGGACTTCATCATGCAGGTGATAGAATCACGCTCAAAGTATGGCGCGAGGGCAGAGAGATAGAGAAATCTGTAACTCTCAAAGCACGTGCTGAAGATGGTGAGATCGCATTGAGAACACCTACCACCGTAGAAGGAAAAACTGATATTCCTGAATCAGGTAAACAGACTGTAAAGTTAGAGAGCGTCGGACTTACCGTTCGTAATCTTTCTTCAGTAGAGAGAGATAAATTTAATGTTGTTGGTGGTGTTATTATTTCTAAGGTGCAGCAAGGATCAGAATCGTATGATAGAGGGCTTGGCTTATTTGCCGAAAGCGGCGGTTTCAACACTCTTAATAGCAACGGCACAAGAGAGACGAACGTAGGTGTCATCACTCACGTAGCCGGACAGTTGGTAAAGAATGCTGCAGAGTTCGAGAAGGCAGTCAATGCCAAGAAGGGTAAGGCAGTAGCACTTACTATCGTTGATGCAAAGGGTGAGTCGCGGTTCCTTGCGATGAAAGTACCAAGAGACTAAGTATTGTTTTGGCGAGGGGAGTATTTCTCTCCTCGCCAATAATTTCCTACACAGGTACTGCACCCATTACCTTAACCAACTCCAGTTCTAATTCAGACGGCTCGTAATTATCTTCGAGTTTGACTTCCTCTTGCGGAGCAGATTCAAATCTTGCTGATGATAACTTTGGTGCAGGAGCTGACTGCGACGAAGCTGCCTGACGAAGCGGTGCAGACCGCTCAACTCGTAAAGTCTCGAAATCCAGTGCATCGCTCCCGAAGAACTCATCAAGCATTCGTTTGATAGCTTCCTTATTCCGCGAGATGGTCTCGACCGAGTGGTTCTTGCTTACTTCAAGCATCAACTTTGAACCCGATACTTCCTTCAGGTCAATGTCATCAATGATAAGACGAAGCGGTACGCTTTTCTCGGCGGCGAATGACTTGAACTCAAGCCACTTCTCCGAAATTTGCCCAACAGATGCTTGTGGTGCGGCACTAATAGCAGGTGCAGACTCCATCTTAGCTGATGCAGTCGGCTTGCTAATCGCAATAGGTTCAGTAACTACTTTTTTTTTCTGGTCAGAGGGGATAGAGGTGGTGATACCAACCCCGCTCTTTAATGCTTTGATGTCTTCGAGAAGAGTACGAATATCAATCGCTTTTTCAAGCAATGTCATCTCGACAAGCATTAACTCCAGTACCATCTTCGGGCTTGGAGCATTCTTGAGCATCTCAAGCGAGCGGAATCCGATCTTCGTCAGACGAAGCAGATCACCTTCACTTAAATTGGCAGATTGCTTCAGGTATCTATCCTGATGCACCTTCGAGACTTCAAGCAGTTCTGCTTTTTTTGTGACAGCCGCCGTCATGAAGTTGCGAAGGTGTTCGAGAGTGCCGCTGATGAACTCTTCGATGTCGTATCCCTTGGTTACTACTTCCTGTGCGATACTAAATGCTTTCTCCGTGTCGGCATTAATGATAGCATCCGACACACTAAAGTAAAAATCAGCGTCAATAAGATTAAGCGATTGACGGAGTGTATCTATAGATAGCTTCCCGCCGGAGAATGCAACTGCCTGATCGAATACGGACTGCCCGTCACGCATCGAGCCGTCAGCTTTCTTCGCAATGACAAG
>JAYUZC010000059.1:0-2880 GCA_043752045.1 Bacteroidota bacterium
CAAAAATTTCCCTTCGAGAAGTTTGGTCAAGACTTCTTGAAGGGAAATTTTTGCTTTTTTTGCAAACTAATTCTCGTAACGTTGGGTTTTTAGGAGTAGGTAAGTTTGCGAGCCGAAGGGTTGTAGGTCTCGAACTCTAAAATACTCACCAGAAAATTGGTAAGAAGTAAAGAATAAAGAACCTTCGTGCCGCTACGCATCATGCACTGCTTATTTTCTCCGAAGACAGATAAAGTATCGCAGAGCTCTCACATGAGGTCAGATGATGACCAAAAAAAATGAAACACTTGTTTGCATTGCTTCCATTTTCTGGAATTCCAGTAAGACAAGATACACATAGCATTAATAGTCGTTATAGAATACGACGTATTTTAACTCACAACTTAGATAAACGAACATGATCACTATCGTAGGTGGCGGCTTTACAGGTCTGGCTGCTGCATATTTCTTACATCGCGCGAACAAAGACGTTCAAATTTTTGAATGGTCTCGCAGCTTAGGCGGACGTGCTTCCACACATAATCTTGGCTATCGGACTGTTGATGTCGGGACGATGCATATTGATCTTTCTACAGTCGAAGGTGATAAAACCGAAACAGCAGCTCGTGAACTTCTGCGAGCGGTTCTTGCAGAGCGTGGTGCACTTGAGCATTTGAAGCCCATCCCTCCGCAGATATTAGAGTTTGACGGAAGATCATTCGCTACTGCGAAAGCTACTGAACACCCTGATTGGTACTATCTTGATGGCGGCATGAAGTCGCTTGCCGATGCGATAGCGCATGAAATCCGTATTCGCTCGCATTCAAGAGTATCAGATATAGTTCTTGATGGAAAAGCGGTAAGCGTTAAGAACCAACGCGGCGAAAAGACGGCATGTTCTGCTCTTATTCTTGCTATTCCTGCACCTGGTGCAGCAAAGCTCATGGAAGCCCATGTTGATGAGTCTCGTAATATCAAGAAACTCGTTGCACAGCTTGGCGAAGTAAAGTATAAGCCGATTGTCAATGCTGTCTTTGGTGTACCGCGTTTGAAGTTACGCCAGTCATTTTCTGTTCTAACATCCAATGATGCAAGTGCGCCGGTAGCAATGCTCTCACGTGAGCAAAAAAAACGTAACCTCGGTGTTCGTCGAGGTGAAAATGTGTTTGTTCTCAATCTTGGCACTGAAGCAAGCCGAGAGTACATTAACAAAAGTGATGTAGAGACACTTGCCGCGATCGAACGAATCTTTGAAGAGACGATGGATACACCTCTTCCTGATATGATGTATTCCGAGATCAATCGTTGGGAAGCGGGTTTTGTACAGAGCACTCCATTCAAAGCAGGGGATGTTCAGAAAGTAAAGCTTGGCAGTACAAATGTATTTTGTACTGGTGACTTCATTGGAAGTACCGGTTCACTTGCGCAGGCAGTTTATGCAGGTAAACTTGTAGCTGATGAGATACTTGGGGAAGACTCTGCCAAGTACATTGCTGCTCCGGCACGAGCACAATTCGTTGTTCCCGCAGAGCATTGGAATGCAGTTCTACCTCCTATCAAGGATCCTGCAAAGCCGAAGCCGCAAAAAAAGAACCCAAATTCAAATCGTCAAGAAGATAAGCGTAAGGCATACCAGGCAAAGAAAAAAATGCAGAAGCGTGTCAGTCGCGGTGGCTTTGAACCACGTGGTAGCTGGCAGGAAAGTAATGACCGTAGAGGCCCAGGTGGTCCTCCAAGGAGCGGTGGTTACGCAGGACGTCCGCAAGGTGGAGGATTTAATCGCGGTGGTGCTCGCCCACAAGGTGGCGGATACGGAGGTGGTCGCCCTCAAGGTGGAGGATATGATCGTCAACAGGGCGGTGGCGGCTACAGCCGCGGCGGTGGACAAGGTGGTGGTTATAGCAGACCAAGTGGTGGCGGTTATGACCGTCCACAAGGTAGCGGTGGTTACAATCGCGGTGGTGGACAAGGTGGTGGTTATAGTAGACCAAGTAGCGGCGGTTATGACCGTCCGCAAGGTGGTGGTGGGTACAGCAGACCAAGCGGCGGTGGTTATGATCGTCCGCAAGGTGGTGGTGGATACAGCCGACCAGGTGGCGGAGGAGGATATGACCGTCCACAAGGCGGCGGCGGATACAACCGTGATAACCGTGGGGGTGGAGGATATGATCGCCCTCAAGGTGGCGGTGGTTACAATCGCGGTGGCGGTGGTGGTGGATACGACCGAGGCGGTCAAGGTGGCGGTGGTTACAATCGCCCACAAGGCGGCGGTGGTGGCTATAATCGTGGCGGTGGAAGCGGTGGTGGATACGACCGTGGCAACCAAGGCGGTGGCGATTCGAGAGGTAATCAGGGTGGAAGCTACGGACCACGTCCGCAGCGAAAGGATACTCCTCCGCCTCCGGCAAATCGCAACGATGATGAGTAAGAATACCAAAAGAGCGGACTATAAAGTCCGCTCTTTTTATTTTGTGCTTAGGCAATAAAAAAAAGCGCGTCCGATTGTACGAACGCGCTTTCCAGATGCCCCGAGGGGCATTAGTTAACGACCTTTCTTCTTATGGCGATTCTTACGAAGACGTTTCTTACGCTTGTGAGTTGCCATTTTATGACGCTTACGCTTCTTTCCGCTCGGCATAATTCTTACTGTTTAAGTTGAGATAACAAAATTAGAGCATCATAAAACAATAATATACAAAGAGAGTTTCCACCATCGTATATCAAAATGCCGTAATTTTGTGTATTGATACAGAAGCAAGAACGTGATACGACATCCTGTTATTGGCGGGGAAGCAGTTCGAGGCAATGCCGGCGAACGAGTGGTTATTAATCCTTTTGATTTGAGTGAGGTTGCAAGAGTAACGTATGCTGATAAAGAGCAAGCAATGAGTGCAGTTAAAT
>JAYUZC010000060.1:0-2874 GCA_043752045.1 Bacteroidota bacterium
TAAATTCTTCCGCCCAATCTCATGTTGAAATCCAGAATTATTTATATCCATAGAGATGATGAAATTTCGCTCGCTTGCTTTTGCCCTACTCATAGTGCCTGCTGTTCTATCCGCTCAAAGCCCTGAAACAACGGCTGTGCTTGAGAAAATGAATTCTCGCGTAAGCGAACTTGCTGACTCCAATCGCCTCATCATAATCTATGATATGCTTTGGGAGAGTGCAATGCGTGATTACCCCGAATGGGCAACAGATATGGGCTACCCAATGGGTATCACCCAATGGACAGACAACTCACGAAATGCCATTGAGCGACGTAAAAAAGATATTCAAATAGTAAGTGACGCATTTGCCAAGCTTGATCGAGCAACACTATCGTCAAACCAACGACTCAACTACGACTTGCTCAAGAAGGAGCTTACTCTTCGTATCGAAGAGCAGAAATTTCCGGAAGAACTTCTCCCTCTCAACCAACTTGACGGTATCCATCAGGGAATACCCTATACCATCAGCATCATGCCTAAAAAGAGTGTGAGTGACTATGAGAATATCCTCGCTCGGCTTGAGCGTATCCCTAAGCGCATCGATGAAGAGATTGCATTAATGAAAGAGGGATTGAAACGCGGCATCACCTATCCAAAAGTTACCCTTGCTGAAGTGCCGCAGCAAATTCTGAATGTTATCCCAGCGAGTGCGGATGAGTCTGCACTGCTTGAACCATTCAAAAGCTTTCCCAATTCAATTGAGAAGACAAAACAAGTAACGCTGAAATCGAAAGCGATAGAAATATATACGAAGACCGTTCGTCCTGCATTTCAAAAGCTCCATGATTTTATAAAAAACACCTACATCCCCGGCTCACGCGAGACGATTAACTGGACTGCCCTTCCCGATGGCAAAGCGTGGTACGAGTTTGCTGTACGTAAGTTCACAACACTTCCACTTACACCTCTCGAAGTTGTGCGTGTCGGTAATAGTGAGGTTGCGCGTATCCGCAAGCAGATGGATAGCATCAAGTCATCGCTTGGCTATAAAGGTGAACTTGGTGATTTCTTAACCTTCATGCGCACAGACCCAAAATTCTTCTATAAAGATTCAGCGTCGCTTATAGAAGGATACCAAGTTATCTCAAAACGTGCTGATGCCCAAATGCCGAAGTTATTCGGTAAGTTACCACGTCTTCCGTATGGCGTTGTTCCTGTACCAGCATATTCACAAAAATCACAAACAACTGCTTACTATAATCGTGGCTCATTCGTAGCGGCAAGACCCGGTCTTTTCTTCGCCAATACATACGACCTTCCTTCCCGACCAAAATGGGAAATGGAGCCACTCACACTTCATGAAGCAGTGCCTGGACATCATTTGCAGATAGCGCTTGCGCAAGAGATGGAGGGCATCCCCGAGCTACGCAAAGAAATGGATTTTACTGCATACATTGAGGGATGGGGACTCTACGCTGAAAAGCTTGGCGAAGAGATGGACTTCTACCAGACACCATACGATAAGATGGGACAGTTAACATACGAGATGTGGCGCGCAATTCGTCTTGTCGTTGATGTGAGTATGCACACACTCGGTTGGAGCCGCGAGAATGCCATACAATACTTTGAAGAGAATGCCGGCAAAGCAAGCCATGACATCGAAGTTGAAGTTGACAGGTATATCGTTTGGCCCGGGCAGGCACTTGCGTATAAGATCGGGGAGCTAAAGATTCGCGAACTTCGCGCTTTTGCCGAAGAACAACTCGGCGATCGTTTTAACATTCGCGCATTCCATGATGAAATCCTCGGCCAAGGAGCACTCCCAATGGATATACTTCAACAACGAATGATAGATTGGGTGATGAAGCGGAAGTAAATTACCGCATCACAAGCACCGGTCTGACGTATGTTGTACCTTTGGTCGTCGTAACTTTTACATAGTAACAACCGATTGAGATAGTTCGCGTACTAAAAGATGCTGTGTTATTTACTATCTTTGGGTCGATAACTATCTTCCTGCCCATTGCATCAAAAAGTTCTACTTTTGCGATGCTTCGAGTCTCCGGTAAAAGTATGTTTGTCTCTTCTTGTGCAGGGTTCGGGTATATCTTGATGCGAAAGCTCTCAAGTTCTTCTCCCGCATCTACGGAAGTCTTCTCATCTGCAACCCATCGGAAGATATATGTATGTGAGGGATCATTCGCGGCTATCCAGCCATGCCTTGGATCGCTGAAGGAAATGATACGTCCGTCAAAAGCACCTACATCATTGATGAAAAGCGTGGATGAATCCTCTTGCCATGTTACTCCGTTATCTGTCGTTCGTACTATTGTCCCTGCTCGACGCTCGGGTACATAGATATTATCTTCTTTACACACTGTCATCCATACATTCCCTACATCAACTGCTTCAAATGCACGACGTCGCGTGCCATATGTATGCTCCGGTGTCCATGTTTTGCCATAGTCGGAGGAATAGAGATATGATGTATTATATGTAGATACCCCGTAATAGTCGACAATCCCTGAACGGTTTGTTGTAATATTCTGATGACCCTCAACACCAAATGTGGTAAAACAATATAAATGTGAAGTCCCGCTCACATATTGCAGGTATCCATTAATAACTTCGTTCTTTAGCAATGGTAGTTGATATTGATAGGATTTCCACGATGCTCCACCATTTGTCGATACGAGTGTAACCAAACCCTTATTAATAACGCTATCGACAGGGGAATATAAACCAAGCACACTCACAGTTAGGGTCAATGGGTCAGAATAATCAAATCCAAGAACAGTCACTTTTTGCATTGTATCTATCGGGGGTTTAGTAACATCACTAAAGACTTTGTCGCTTTTCACAAATGGGAATGTTCTGCCATAATCTTGGGAC
>JAYUZC010000061.1:0-2864 GCA_043752045.1 Bacteroidota bacterium
AGTATAACTTATTTTTTGACTATCTATAGATGGTAATCTTGGTTTATCTGCTACAGCAGTGCTTGCAAAACATGACATAAGTATTGTATCAGCTGTGAATGATTCTGATTGACTGTATTTATAGCCCTCTGAGACTTCTGAAAAATTCTGATATTCAAGATGTGTGACATTCCCTGTAATGTCCATATCATTGATGTTAGATCCAAGCTTTAAAAAGTCAAGGTTTGAAATAGATATTTTTCTATGACTAGATTTTTTACCATCAAGAGAAGAGTAGTTATACTCAAACGAAAAACTTATTAGATTCTGTTTTGCACTGTCTAGCTTCAAGATTGTCTTTACGTTTTTGTGATTAGAATCTGAAAAATCAATCTCATTCACTAAAGAACTAACAGAGTCTATGACTTTCCATTGCCGATTTCTGACAAGCTCAATGTCAATACTATCAGTAAAATCAATCCAATCATGTACTAAATAGCTTCTGTCTCTACCACCATCAAGATTACGAAGATAAAAGCTTCTTAACCCATATGCCTTGATTTTGATTGAAACGGAGTCAGGGAGTGGCCAATATAGTGTATCGACTACCATTGAATTGCCGAGTTCGGCAATTATGAGAGCTAAAAATACAATGACAGTCTTCATTTAGCGAATAGGTAACATCGTTATTTAGTATAATAGCAACTATGCCTGTATCACTTATAATTCCTAAGAGCAATGGTAATTATTATTACTTACCCCCCCCCCCGCGACTCCGGACTCCAGACACCGGACTACTTCCTCCTCTTCGCAATAACTAACCCAATTTTCTTTTTTCCTAGTGCTTGATTCGGTGAAGACACAATAAGTGAATATAAGCCAATCGGTAAAATGCTGCCGTTATCATCCCTTCCATCATAAGCGATGTTCAAGCTTCCTACAATCCGTCTATCTCTCGCTACCGTCGCTACGTTGTGTCCTTCGAGGTCGTAGAGATATGCGGAGACGAGTTCTTCGCTCGGTGAAGGGATGGTTATTTCGATGACGGCTTCGTCGTTGTAGCCATCACCGTCAGGTGAGAATGGGTTTGGTGTGCAAGTTACATCTATGGTAGGTGCGGTGGTTGTTGGTTTGGCAAGTGTGTTTTGGGCGAGTGGAGTTGATTTTATCGTATCGAGCGGTGTGCTCCAATTGAGGGAATCCGTTGAAGTTTCAGCATAACTGCGTCGCTCAAGTGAGTACTCGCGGTTATCGGCTTCATTATGATAATGCCACGAGTTGTAGTAATGCACGCTATCAATAACGGCTCCGTTTGCATCCTTCAGCACGACTACATCGTCGTCGTTATTGAAGGAAGGAAAAGAAGGCACTGATACTATCACCCCGTAAAGCATCGGATAGTACGCAGCAAACACGGCGCTGTCTTTAGTAAGGATAGCAAAACTATTCGCAGGAATAGTGAAGTGTGGTATCTTGACAGTCTTTACCTCATCGCTTATCGTCCACTCTTCTGCGCTTATCTCTTGGGAAGCATATAGCTCCACCCATTCCGGTTCCGGCGCAAGCGGCGCGTACATCAACTCATTGATAACGACCTGCGCACTGCTTACCGCAGAGCAAAAGAAAAATAAGATGAGAATGCTTATCCGCACATGGCAAAAATACGAAAAACCTTTGCGTGAACCTCTCGCCCCCTGTTTGCCGTTGTTCCCTGACTTATGAGCATTGAAAAACATCATACTTCGGTCGTTGTAAAGGACGCTGACCTCGCAGCGGCATTCCCAAAGAAGAAGCCGCGCATCCTATCGGGTATGCGCCCGACAGGTAAACTGCATCTTGGGCATTATGTTGGCGCGCTTGAGCCGTGGGTCAATTTGCAGGATAGGGCGGAGAACTTCCACCTCATCGCCGATTACCATGCGCTGACGACGAACCTCGATAGTTCGCAACTCACCGCGCTTTCGATTGATATGGCGATCGACTGGATCGCGGCAGGCATTGACCCCGACCATGCGCCGATCTTCCGCCAATCGCAGGTGAAGCAGCACCCTGAATTGCATCTTCTCTTCTCGATGCTCATCACGCAGGCACGGCTTGAGCGCAACCCTGCGGTAAAAGACCAAGTCCGCGACCTCGGCATTGATGAGCGCATGAGCTATGGTCATCTCGGCTACCCTGTTCTGCAGGCAGCGGATATTCTGCTTTATAAAGGCGACCTCGTGCCCGTCGGCGAAGACCAAGTCCCGCACGTCGAGATAACCCGCGAGCTTGCACGTGATTTTAATAATCAGTACGGCGAAGTCTTTCCTGTCACGCGAGCATTCATGAGCGAATTCCCGCGCCTGAGCGGGCTTGACGGTAAACGTATGTCGAAGTCGCTCGGCAATACCATTCTCATCTCCGATAGCGCCGAAGATACGGGCAAGAAGATGCGCACGGCTGTTACCGATCCGCAGAAAATGCGAAGGAATGACCCAGGCCGTCCTGATATTTGCTTGGTGTTTTCGTATCATCATAAATGGAATGCACCAGAAGTACCGGAGATTCGCACCGGTTGCGAGAGCGGTACGCTCGGATGTGTTGATTGCAAAAAACGCGTGAGCGATACGATAAACATTGCCTTCGAGCCGATTCGCGAGAGGCGCAAAGGACTTGAACAAGATACAGCAAGCGTACTAAAGATCATCGAGCACGGCGAAGAACGCGCCCGCGAAGTAGCCGCAAGCACAATGAAAGATGTACACACTGCTATGAAGTTCGGGTAAGTTGTCGTATTTTTGTACATGTCATTGCGAGCGAAGCGAAGCAATCTAAACTTTTGGGATACAGACTAACTCGACATTTTAGATTGCTTCGTCGCTCGAAGACTCGCTCCTCGCAATGAC
>JAYUZC010000062.1:0-2862 GCA_043752045.1 Bacteroidota bacterium
AAGACCTTGTCAACCATTGTGTTGATGATATTCTCGTCTGTGGTGCGCGTCCCCTCTTCTTCCTTGATTATTTTGCATCAGGAAAACTGAACGTCGATAACGGTGTGGCAATCGTCAGTGGGTTTGCAAAAGCATGTGAAGAAAATGGCTGCGCTCTTATCGGAGGTGAAACAGCAGAAATGCCTGGTATCTACGCAGGAGATGATTTTGACTTAGCTGGCACAGTTGTTGGTGTTGTTGAGAAAGAACACATTCTCTCTCGTGAGAACGTTGCTGCAGGCGACATACTTATCGGCTTACCAAGCACCGGACTTCACACCAACGGTTTCAGCTTAGCACGGAAGGCCCTTGTAGAAAAGTATGGTGTTGATGCAACTCCATCTGAACTTGGTGGTGAAACAATCGGAGAAGCACTTCTCAAAGTGCACCGTTCATATTTGCATCCGGTCATGCATCTCTTTACCAAGTTCACTCCGAAAGTTGATATACATGCCTTGAGTCACATCACAGGTGGCGGTATCGTTGGCAACACATCTCGTGTCCTTTCAGCCGGACTTTCTCTGGATATTAATTGGAATGCATGGGAGCGTCCTGCTATTTTCTCTCTGATTCAAAAAGCAGGCAATGTACCTGAAGATGATATTCGCCGTGCCCTCAATCTTGGAATCGGGCTAATCATTATTGCACCACCTTCAAAAGCAGATGCTATCTGTGATGAACTCGTGGCTATGAATGAGCGTCCGATCGTGATGGGTAAAGTCATAAATGCGTAGTCCCGTTGGCTGATAAAAGACTTCACGGACTGCTTAAGCAGTATTTCGGACTGAACTCATTCCGTCCGAAACAAGAAGAAGTTATCTCATCTATTCTTTCCGGCAATGATACACTCGTATTGATGCCGACAGGCGGCGGTAAATCTCTCTGTTATCAGCTTCCTGCGATAGCATCTAAAGGTGTTGCTATCGTTATATCTCCGCTTATTGCACTCATGAAAGACCAAGTAGATAAACTATTATCACTTGGCATCGGCGCAAGAGCACTCAACAGCTCACTTTCATTCGAAGAGAGCAAACGTGTAACTGATGAGATTCGCGAAGGAAGCGTCAAACTGCTCTATGTATCTCCCGAACGACTTGAAACTCGTACCTTTCAAGAACTTATCAAAGAGATACATGTATCATTCATCGCAGTTGATGAAGCACATTGTATAAGCGAATGGGGGCATGACTTCCGTCCAAGCTATCGGCGCATCACTGACTTCTATCACATCTTTCCCGAAGGAAGACCGCCCGTCATTGCCCTCACTGCAACGGCTACACCTGATGTACGCAATGACATCAAAGAACAACTTGAACTTCACGAGCCGAACGAATTCATCACAAGTTTTTATCGTGAGAATATTCGCTATGCTGTCCTCACAGAATCAGAAAAAAAACCGAGAGTCTTAAACCTTGCAGAACAGATTGATGGTAGCATCATCATCTACACATCTTCACGCCAACGAAGTGATGATATTTCTCTCGGACTTCGTCAGCATGGTTTTTCTGCCGAGAGTTATCATGCTGGTATCAGAACAAACATTCGCAGTGACATCCAAGAACGTTTTCTCTTCGGTAAGACGAAGATCATTGTTGCTACAAGCGCATTCGGCATGGGGATTGATAAGCCAGATGTTCGTGCAGTTATCCATTATGATATTCCTGCATCACTTGAAGCATATTATCAAGAGGCAGGGAGAGCCGGACGCGACGGCAATGATTCACTTGCAATACTTCTCTATAATAGCGGCGATCAACGAACACATGAGTTTCTCTTAGGGCGAAATCACCCGACAGAAGAGAACCTATGTGCTATTTATGAGACGGTATGGGATTTTGCGGGTAAAAGAATTGGTGAGAGCTACGAAGATAAACTTCACGTAAGTGAGAACGAGTTACTTCGTCGTTTGCCCGGACTTACCACAAGTCTTGAACGATCGCTTGAGATATTAAAAGAAGCTGGATATCTTACTCTGGAAGAATCTAATAAAGAGAATGTAACTTCGGAAATAACTCCCCGCATCAGCATCCAATCAATGCAACAGATGCTATTACGTACAAGGGATGAAGCGCAGAAGAAACTGATGCGAGCGTTTATCGAGCAAAATGTTCAGGGGACAGTCCTTGTCAACGACGATGAACTTGCAGAAAGAACAGGACTTGAACGAAGCGAATACCTAAAAGCTATTCGTACGCTTGATACAAAGGACATTATCAAATACTATCCGCTACCAACCTCACGAGCGTATGCGAAGAGCTTTTCACTTCGGCTCATGGGTGAACGACTACCTGTGGTTGAACTCAATCTACCAATTGATAAACTTGCATTACGCTTCGAGGATATCCAACAAAAACTGAAAGCTACCACAGATTACGCCATGAACTGGCAATGCCGTTCAAAACAATTACTTGAATACTTCGGTGAGCGCGGCGATAGTTGTGGTGTGTGTGATGTATGTTCGGCGAAACGATAACTCAATTTTTCAACGAATCTTCGATTGCCCGGAAAATCATTGGTGCTCTTTCTGCCTTCTCCGAAAACGAAAGTGTTGATTGCCTCATGGTTTCTTTTGAAGCTGAAAATACTTTATAGATACTATCTTGTATCCTTACAAGGTCTGCAGAATCGATCGCTCTTACTTTGGCTTCTGCTAATGCCACGGAAGTATACACGAACTTCTGTTCGTCTTCGGTCAACGATTCATTCTGCCCGCAACTAACAAATCCGACGAACAAAGCGACGAGCCACGAACCACGAATCACACCCCACGACTTCATATTGCATCAAGTCCTTTCTTGAGGTCTGCAAGCAAGTCCTCGACAT
>JAYUZC010000063.1:0-2857 GCA_043752045.1 Bacteroidota bacterium
GGCATTTACTCTTCCATTTGCGGCAAGGTTATCATAGCCAGGAATGGAAATATCATTGGTAGTTGATACAAGGATAGAGCGAATACTTCGTGGTGTTAACGAGCTGTCTTTTGAGAGGAGTAACCCCGCTACAGCAGCAACAGCAGGCGAGCTAAAGCTTGTGCCTGAGATAACTTGGTAGTCACCGTCAAGATCAGTTGTATAAATACTCCCGCCGGGTGCGAGAACATCCATGCCTTGCCCATGTGTATTGAAGCTATAGATGAAGTCACCCTTGCCGTTTTCGTTCACGGTTGTAGCTCCGACAGATACACACTCATCAAAGTCAGAAGGGTAGTGATGGCTATTACCCCCGCGATTCCCGCTTGAAGCAAAGACGAGCGTACCTTTGCTTGTCGCATAGCGAATGGCATCGCGTTGCAATAGTGAAGGGATAATATCACCGAAAGAAAGATTAAGTATCTTTACATTGTTATCGGCAGCGTAGATTATAGCCGAGGCAACATCATCATCTTCAGCATTTCCGCTTGCATCGAATGCGCGGAGAGCGACCATTCTGCATCCTGGAGCAATGCCTGCAACTCCTATCGTGTTATTTTCTTTTGCCCCGATAACACCAGCAACAGCAGTGCCATGTTTGTTCTCGTCAGTCGGGATAGCATCTCGGGTAGAAGCATCGCCGAAGTTTAGCGTTTCCTGATCGACAAAATCATAGCCGATAACATCATCTATATATCCATTGCCATCGTTATCAATTCCGTCAAGATCGCCCTTGACAAGTTTTCCTCGTGCATCTCTCTTCTCTTCGGTGTTCTGCCAAGCATCGAAGAGTCCGTTACCGTTAATATCTTCTTTAGTATTGACTGCAAACTGACCGATGAGGTCTGGATGGTCCCACTCAACTCCCGTATCAATAAATCCTATCTTTACTGACGAATCCCCTTTGGTAATTTCCCATGCCTTTTGCACGCCAATATTGGGATGTGACCATTGCTCGTTAAAGAGCGAGTCGTTCGGGTTTTCAGCAGCGTCTATGTGGTAAATGTAGTTGGGTTGGGCGTATTCAATATCAGTGAAAGATGAAAAGAGTGTTGAGATGCTATCAACCGACATCCCTTTTTTTAAAGGTAATAAAACAACTCGTTCTAACCCAAACATATTTACGACTGATTGAGGGGTTTGTTGTGAGGTACGCTTGATAAATGTTTGCTGAGCTGAAATTGGGGCGCGAGCAACATTATTCGCAAGATCAACAACGTGATTTGATGGGTATAGCAGCGCATCGGATGACCGAAACTTAATAATGATACTCTGTGCTTGCAGACCGTTTGTTATCAGCAGCAAAGAACAGACAAAAAGGAATAATCCGATATGTTTTATATACTCTAAGTTTGGAAACATAGTTGGATTAGACAACGAGCCGTAACTAATTCGCGTTCAGAAGTATCAGGTCTTTCATGAGGCAAATCTGAATGCTCTTACTTAAAGAAAACGTAATTTCTGCAGAGTACTCCCGAACGCATGACGTAGGTTTTACCGGATACAGTAATAACTTTTTTGCGCATAGCAGTAATTATGATAAGCAATACCCCTTTTTTTGGGAAGCCAGGTGAATAGAGATTCGGCTCGAACGTAAGTGGTTGGACATAGACACTGCCTGTTGCTTTTACCTTAATAGGATATGCATAAATCATCACAGAATCTTTTATAGTAGGGTCATATTCCCGACTTTTTTCTGGGTCATAATAAATATAGACTGTTACCTCATCGGTGCCAGGGTTATCATGTTTTATAGTGAAACCGCTTCGAGAAACAGTATCACTCAAGTATGCTGGGTATGACATCTCGATAGGATTTGGAGAAAGGATAGAATCACTAATACTAGGGATCCTCGGTTCAGCTTCTGCATACCACCTGTGATAATCACCAAACTCTACTGGGTCGATTGATATGTAGAGGCTTGTATCTCCGTACAACTGATTACCATTAAGCTGTAGATTTTCTGCAAGTGCTCCTGTATTTCCTTCACAAAATTTAGCAGTAATAAACTGCTGTTGGGATGAACCACCGAAACCCATAGAACGCCACTCTGCTGATTCCATGTAGCCGTGGACATTTCGGAGCGTCGGATCTACATCATTTGTCCAGAGCGAGTATGATGCATCAAGGCAGCCATTGTAATTAGTAAGCGGTGAAGTGCTTTCGGAACATCCGACTACTACTGAAAGGGCAAGGAATAAAATAAATGATACGAAGGGTTTATGCCTCTTCGAGTGCTTCCTCAAGGAGTTGTTTGCGGTAAAGGTCATGGTACCATCCTCTCATAGATAAAAGCATTTCATGCGTTCCTCGTTCCTTGATCTTTCCCTCATCAATGACAACGATCTCATCGGCATCTTTTACCGTTGATATGCGGTGGCTGATAAGAATACTTGTTCTACCCTTCATTACTTCGCGAAGGTTCGAGAGGATTCGTTCTTCGGTATGAGTGTCCACAGCGGACATTGCATCGTCTAAGATGAGTATTTTTGGGTTTCGAGCAAGTGCGCGGGCAAGTGATGTTCGCTGCTTCTGTCCGCCCGAAAGTGTAATGCCGCGCTCGCCAACGATGGTTTCATAGCCGAGCGGGAATTCAGATATATCAGTATGTATTTCTGCCATACGTGCAGCTTGGGTGATCTGGGCTTCAGTTGCATCGCGCATTCCGAATGCAATGTTGTCTCTTATTGACTCGGAGAACAGGAATGCTTCCTGGGTTACATAGCCTATGTTCTCTCGGAGTACTTCGAGCGGAATGGTCTTGATGTCATGCCCGTCAATATAGATATTTCCTCCGGTAATATCGTAGAGCCGAGGC
>JAYUZC010000064.1:0-2848 GCA_043752045.1 Bacteroidota bacterium
ACAGAATCAAAAATAAGTGTGTCACATGTTGTGTTCGAGACGGTTGTGATAAATACGGTATCTTCACACGTTGAGAGTGTTGGGACACTTGTTGACGAAAGCGACAAGATGCCCGGGTCACTTGTGCCGGTACCTTCCAAGACTACATGACGCTCACCGAGCGATGTCATTACTCGTAGTACTGCTCCTGTCGTACCCGTAACCGTTGGGGTAAATCTGACAATAACGCTGTCAGTTTCTCCTGCAGGGATGGAAGTATTTTTGAGTTCTTTAATGATTGTAAAACCAGCCAACGTGCTGTTTGGTATCGTTGAATCTACCATTAGCGACGCACACCCAATGCTGCGAATATATAATACAAGATCTTTATAACTACACAATGATACTGTATCAAACTGAAGAGTTGAAGGGGTAATAAGTATATCAGGTGCACCATCTACGACTTCACCGCTCACAAAAAGAATAGTATCAAACCTTACTCCTCCGGTCGTTGAATAAACTTGCAGTTCTCGCGAAAGTGTACCGATAGCATTTGATCTTAGTTTGACAATAAATCGCAACGATGAATCGCTGCCGAGAAGAGTATTCGTTACACCATTAGGAAGTGAGAACGGAGGCAGCACAAGCAATGAATCAATATTAATAGGAGCACAGGAAGTATTATGGAGCACTACTTCAACTTCAGTAGAGTCGCAAGCCATAGTTTGAATGACCGGTTGAATTAATTCAAGTCCTCTTGATTTTTCAATCCCAATTCCCGTAAGCGTTACGGAGTCAGCTCCATTTGAGGTTGTAATAGTAAACTTCCTATTGAAGCTCGTTGCGACGTTTGGTTTGAATCCGATGAGAAATTGTCGTTTCTCACCCGGTCCAAGTGTGAATGGTTGAAATGAAGATTCAAGAGAAAATGGAAATACAGTTGATAAAGAACTGACAAACATGTCGGCGCATCCTGCATTCGTAATGGTAATGATACGAGTAGAATCTGCGCCACATGTACCGACATTGCCGAAGTTAAGTGACTTGCTTATCCCTGCCTCAACAACGAGCGGCACATCCTTCGCCGGAGTACCTTGAATGGTGATCGTAACAGTCGTATCTTCAAATGCGCCGTCAGCATGACGAAGACGAAGACGAATTCGTTGTACTGATGTTCCTATTTTCGACGGCTTATAACGCACTGTTACTGTATCAAACTTCGTACCGTCTTTACCAAAGTATCTTTGAGAGGAGACCTGCCCTAACTCACCCTCATTATCATCAAGAAAATATACTTGACTTACTAAGAGAGTATCACAATCCGAATATGTGAGGCGAAGCTTTAGGGTATTGCTATCACAGACGACAGCTTTGAGCGTATCGGATGGGGTGATCTGTGCGATGGTTGTTATCGGGAATACAGAACCCGTGAGTTTTCCGTCGCCTCCGTTCGTTGTTTTCCAAACCTCACCTGTTTTACTAAACGCATAGACTACTGCTCCGCGACCTGTAACGGCAAAGCGAGTATCGCTTGTGTTTGAAGGTCCGCCTACTGCTGCCCAATTCTGCCCACCATCCGTTGAACGCAATAATCCATAAATGGCATCTGCAGTATCAATACCTTGTCCTTGTACATATACGATACTTGCACATCCTTTTGGTCCGGCGATGCCTCCGGTGATAGCATCTGCACGAAACGTACGCCTTGTGTCGAAGGTCTTCCCCGAGTCCGGTGTCAGTGCGATAAATGACTCAAAGCCTTTCGGCTTATTATCTTTTTCACTTGCATAAAATATTTTTTTTGTTGCCGGATCAGCATACGGAGTCCATGATTCATGAAATGTAAGAACTTCTTCCCATGTATTTCCGCCGTCAGTTGTTTTATGATGTGGTGCTCCATTGACAGCCTCTCCCGTTGCATAGCCAACATTATCATCAAGAAAGTCTAATCCAAGAGAGCCGAATGCAGTTTTGACGGTCTGAAATGTCACTCCATTATCGACAGAGCGTTTTATACCAAAAAATCTATCCGTAAAAAATATACCGCGCTTAGTTTCTCGGATAGCAACACCAAAATCTGCTTGGTGGAGTAAGTCCCATGATAATCCTCCGTCAAGAGTTCGATAGACACCGCTCCAACCTTTTTCTATTCCTTGCTTGAGAAGTGCATAGCCGACATTTCTGTCACGAAACCAGATGTCCGTAAATTGTCCGGTGATACTTTGATTCGGAAGCAGTGAGCGTGTCCAACTTCTACCACCATCTGTTGTGTAATATATTGCTGCAGGTGTACCGGTTGAGACATAGATACCTGTTCCAATAAATCCTATATTTTCGTTGAAAAAATATCCTGATGTGACCGTTGTCGGTGCGGTAAAAACTTTCACCCAGTTCTGCGCAGTAGCAGAAGTACTTAGAAGAATAAGCAGTATGACAAATATTTTTTTCACTTGTTCACTACCACTTTACGAATTGCATTACTTGTGATAATAGTATAAACTCCATTCGGCAGATTTGATAGATCAAGTTGATTCTCTCCAGTAGAAAATTTGCTTGATCGTACTTCAGTGCCAAATACATTTACAACAACACATGTCGTTTCAAGGGGTGAAATAATATAGAGTATTCCTCGTGTCGGATTTGGGTATAAAGAGTATTGCAGCTCCTTCTCTTTGCTGACCGATACAACAGGATCGCGGTATCCTGAACCAGTCAATGTGATAAATGTCCGACCGAGATTTGTCCAAAGTGCGACAGACTCAAGGAAGTCACCTTCGCTCTTTGGTGTGAATTCTATCTCAACACCAATATTCTTTTCTGGTAAAACATTAATAGGGTAAGTCTTCTGGTCAATACGAAATAAAGCTGG
>JAYUZC010000065.1:0-2829 GCA_043752045.1 Bacteroidota bacterium
TATCTTAGTACCGATCTCTATTCGGTTAAACGTGAGGACTTTGTAAGCAAGGTACAAGTACTTTTGGATGAGGGGTTTAAGAAACGCGGACTTGTCTTAGAAGGTGTTCTGCTTCGTGATGTTGCTCTGCCTGCTGCTGTGCAGCAATCTATCAATGCCAAAATATCAGCACAGCAAGATGCGCAGAAGATGGAGTTCGTCTTACAGAAAGAAAAACAAGAAGCTGACCGTAAGCGCATTGAAGCGCAAGGTATTCAGGATTTCCAACGCATCATAGCGATGGGCTTATCACAGCAGATCCTTGAATGGAAGGGCATAGAAGCCACACAGAAACTTGCCGAATCACCAAACACAAAAATAGTTGTGGTCGGGAATCCGAAGAACGGGTTGCCGCTTATTCTCGGCGGGCAGTAATTATTCGACTACTACTCGCTTTGTGATGCTACTGCCTTCTGCTTCGAGGCGGTAGATATATACTCCTGCGGTCAATGCGCCGCGAGTGAAGGGGATTTCGTTCTTGCCCATTTGCATCAATTTGGAATTAATGAGCGTAAGTACATTGCGACCGAGAATATCAAGGACGGTCAACGTGACATTCGTTGGCTTGCTCAAGCTGAAACCGATGGTACGCTTTCTTTAATTGGATTCGGATAGATATCACCGAACTCAATAGTGAAGTTGTTTCCAGATTTTGCAGATAGTGATTCTACCCTAAAATTCCATATAGATGAATATGGACTTTCATTCCCACCGTTATTTGCAAGCACACGCCAATAATATGTTGTAAGTTCCGTAAGATTCTTTACTCGGACACTTGTATCTATCTGTCTCATACTTGAATCAAGAAAAATATTTTGGAATTGTGAGTCGGTTGCGACCTGTACTCGGTACATCATGGCATCGCCTACTTTATTCCAACGAAGCTGTGCATTTGTTATAGTAAAAGCATTTGTAAGAGGGAAGACAAGCTTCGGCACTGCAGTTACGCTGTCATTTGAGCCCGTGCGCGTGATGAACATAGATATTTTATCGAGAGGGTTATCTTCGCCGTCACGTTTTGCTTTAACGATTGAATCTGCGATATTCATACCGCTGATAATTTTTCCGTATGCGGTATACTCTCTATCAAGATGAGTTGGGTTTGCAATGCAAATGAAGAACTGACTTGATGCGCTATTCGGGTCATCGGTACGTGCGGCAGATAGAATGCCACGGCGATGTGAGACCGAGCTGAACTCTGCATCAATTGTTGTAGTCGAACCGCCGTATCCCCATGTTGAGCGGTCGCCGCTCTTGGAGTTATCGTCCCCGCCTTGGATCATGAAGCCGGGGATGACACGATGGAATGCTATCGAGTCATAGAACTTCATCGTAACCAGTGAATCCCAGTTGCGTACATGCTTGGGCGCAATGGCAGGGAACATCTCAACAACGATGTTGCCCATAAGTGTATCAGCTCGTTTTACTTCAATGGTGTATTGCGGTTTACCGGTGAAGCTTTGTGCGAATGATGAGCCAGCCATAATTACGGCAAGAAGCAGAAGTGAGTAGGTGATGTATTTCATATCGGTTACTTGTAGGATAATTATTTCACAAGAAAATCATACTTATCGCTTTAAAGTTTACGCTTTATGCTTGTACATTAATTTTCTCCTCCAACTCCCTCACCAGCTCCTCAAACTCCGGCGTGCCGCGAAGCGGCGCGAGGTCGGGGTCGCGGCGGAAGGTTTCTATATTCTGAAGGCCCTTATCGACAGAGCGTCGAAGAAGCGAAAGACCACGTACAGAATCCGATGCATGCAGATACAGGCAGGCAAGATTGTAGAGGGCATTACCATCTAATGATTCTACTTGTGAAAGTTTGTCTGCTTCCTGAAGAGATTCATCCATGTGGTCTGCCATTAGGAGTATGGCAGCAAACTCTACTTGGGCATTGTAATCATCGGGATTCAGACGAACATGACGTTCAAAGACGGGAATCGCCCGCTCGGCGGACTCACGAAGCTCCTCGCGGTTCTCCGGTGTATCTGGGAGTTCATTCAGGGCTATAAGCAGATTGAAGTGAGGTACCTTGTCATTCTCCTGAAGCCGGACACATTCCTTGCATGCACGTACTGCACCAACTACGTCGCCAAGTGACTGACAGGCAAAGCCAAGAGCATCGTAACCCGAAGCAAAATTAGGATCAAGCTCGACAGAGCGTTTCGCGTAGCTAAGGGCGGATTCAAGGTCGCCGCGATTGCGGGAGATAGTGCTTTTCACCCATGCATACTGCGCCGTCTCACCTTCAAGCTCGCGGACGCGCTCGGCTGACTCCTCCCCTCGCTCAAGTAAGGATGGGGTGCGGCTGTAGAAGCGGTACATCTCTTGCGATGTATTGGATATATCAGCATGGGCAAGAGCAAAGTTCGGGTCAAGACGAACGGATTCTTCATACAGTGCAAGTGCTCGCTCGAAGTCGCTCTTGGTATTGCGAAGGTAATACTCATTGCCTTTGAGATACAGCTCATACGCCTCTGCATTCTCTGTGCCGCGTGCGGTGAGTTTCTTTTTCTCGTCAGGAGCGAGGTGAATCTTCAACCCCTCGACAACCTTCTCTGCTACCTTCTCTTGTATATCAAAAATATCGTCCATCGTACCTTTGAGCGAATCCTGCCAGAGGTGGTCGCCTGTTTCAATGTCGAGAAGTGAAGAGGTAATCTTAATTTGGTCACCGAACTTCCGTACTGAACCCTCTACAAAATATCGAATAGACATCTCTCTTGCATAGACGGGCAATGTACCCTTGTAGTTCTTAAACGAACGTGTCGTTTGTTGGTCTGTTACTTT
>JAYUZC010000066.1:0-2826 GCA_043752045.1 Bacteroidota bacterium
CGGCAACGGTTGTCTATGCACACATTAAAGGTCAGCCGGGATATACGAAGAAGAACGGCTCGCAGGGATGCTCCTGCCATAATACGATGAAGTCTGATAGTGTGCAAGTAACTATCGGCGGACCGAGCAAGGTTATTGCAGGGGAGAAAGCGCAATACGAAATCCTCGTCTATAAAAGGAAGAGCGAGAATGCTGGGTTCAATGCTTCGACAAAAAGCGGGACACTCCAGCCTACAAAAGACGGCTTGACGACGACAAAAGCTGGTGAGCTGATGCACTCGAAACCGAACAATGCAGACCTTTATGACATATCACGCTGGAAAGTTATCTATGTTGCACCGCAAAGAGGCGGTGTGATTGATACGCTCTTTACAGCAGGGCTTGCCAGTAATGGCGACGGCAAAGAAGGAGGCGACCAGTGGAATTTCGGTGCGGCATTCCCGATAACGATAATCTCTCGCGGTATTCCTGCGACGGTCTATAATCCTGATGAGATATTTCAGGCATCTTTATTCCAGAGAGAACTTGAGGCATCACCAATTCTTGATATTGAGATGCTTGTTGACGATACGCTCAAAGTGGAGATATTCACTTCCGATGGAAAAAGTGTAACTATGATAAAAAATGAGCGTTTATCTAAGGGACAGCACATGGTGCCAATCCCTTCCGGTCCGCTCGATGGTGGCGAGTATTTTGCTCTCATCACCGTCCGCGATATGATCGATAAACTTCGATTCACGATTAAAAAATAACGCTATGAAATACATTGTTACGTTTTTACTTGCTGTGATTGCTTGGTCAGCAAATGCACAGTACATTGCAAAGCAGGCATTTCCGAACTTACCGAACTTCGCACTTCCGCTTGGTATTGAGAACGCAAAGGACGGCACGAACCGTCTCTTTGTCGTTGAGCAGAAAGGGAAGATATATGTCTTCCAAAATTCACCAACCGTTTCGACGCGTAAGCTCTTTATTGATCTTGCTGATAGAGTCTCGCAAGGCGGTGGTGAGATGGGCTTACTCGGACTTGCTTTCCATCCGAACTACAAGAACGACGGATACTTCTATGTAAACTACACAACAACGCAGGGCTATCCGCGTCTGACAAGTGTAACTTCACGTTTTTCGGTGAGCGCATCGAACAAGGATAGCGCAGTGCGTTCGAGCGAATTAGTTATCCATACCGTTCAGCAGCCGTATGACAATCATAATGGAGGTTGCATTAAGTTCGGACCTGATGGGTATCTCTATATATCTTATGGCGACGGCGGCTCCGGTGGCGACCCCCAGAACAGAGCGCAGAACCTTGATAGCTTGCTCGGGAAAATTCTTCGACTTGACGTTGATAATACTTCCGGCGGAAATAACTATGCAATACCTGCATCGAACCCGTTCGCATCATCTCCCAACAACAATCGCAAGCAAGTGTTTGCTTATGGACTTCGCAATGTGTGGCGCATGAGCTTTGATGTTGTTACGGGTAAACTCTGGGGCGGCGATGTCGGGCAAGGGAAATGGGAAGAGATAGACATTATCGAAAGCGGGAAACACTACGGCTGGAAAACTCTCGAGGGCAAACATTGCTACAGCCCATCATCAGGATGCGATTCATCGGGCAAAGTTATGCCTGTCATAGAGTATGAGCATTTGAACGGTGATCTCTCTGTAACAGGTGGGTATGTCTATCGCGGGTCATTGAATCCCGGACTTTACGGTAAGTACCTCTATGGTGATTACGGTACCGGCAGAATATGGATGGCAGATGAAGCAAATCCGACACCGACAAATCAGCTTCTGATAGAAACGGTAAATCCGAAGCGTTTGCTTTCTACATTCGGTGTTGATGAGAATGATGAGATATATTTTACAGCATTCTATCCCGGGCGACTCTGGACGATAGAGCCAACTAATCCCACACTTGCCGCACCGACGCTCATCGCACCAAAGAACGACAGTCTCAATACTCCGACAACTCTCACATTCACTTGGAATAGTGTAGCGACAGCAACTTCGTATGATATACAAGTGTCAACGAGTTCTGCATTTACCTCGACTCTTAAAGATAGTACAGTATCGGGAACATCTGCGACGTTCATCTTATCAAACAGCACACAATACTATTGGCGAGTACGCGCGAAGAATAGCACACTCACAAGTTCGTGGACTGCGTCGAGGAGGTTGAGTACAGTTGCTACGCTTGGGTTTGTCCCAAAAGTAGCTCCGAGATCGGATAGCACTGGTTGCCCAACAACTTTAACATTCGTTTGGGAAACAGTCTTAAGTTCAACGAGCTATCAACTTCAGATTTCAACTACTGATAATTTTGATGCTTTACTTGTTGATACTAACATATCAGGTACAAGTATAACCTTATCTTTATCTGAAGCTACAAAATACTTTTGGAGAATACGAGCGAGAAACGATGCTCAGACTTCAGGTTGGGGCATAACTTGGTGGTTTACCACTTTAAGTACCAAACCTGTTATCGAAGCACCTAAATTGATATTACCGATTGTTGGCGATACTGTATATTTTAGTAGCTTGCCATCTGTTACGATTTATGAATGGAATTCTGTAGCGAATGCGACCAGGTATGAATTGCAATTGTCATCAGATTTAATTTTTGATTCAATAGTGGATTCAGTACATACAGTTGATACTTCGGCGAATGGAAACAAAAGGAATCTGAATGGTACTCATTGGTGGAGAGTAAGGGGCTGTAACGAAACAGGCTGTGGACCTTGGAGTGAATTATCGAGCTATTATACTATTACTTTATCGGTAAAAGATTCTGAGATCAATTCTTCCATCTCCATCTACCCCAAC
>JAYUZC010000067.1:0-2822 GCA_043752045.1 Bacteroidota bacterium
ATTACGAATTAACAATTACGAATCTATTGTAAAAATACGAAGAAGTTTTAGCCCCAGTTCGTAATTTGAAATTCGTAGTTCCTAATTGACGAACCTGTAGCCAACACCTTTGACGGTCTCGATGCGGTCGCCGATCTTCCCGAGTTTATCTCGTACTTTGAAGATATGCACGTCAACGGTACGCTCGACAACATAGGAACCTTCGCCCCATACTTCATTGAGCAATGTATCGCGGCTAAAGACGCGACCGGGATGTGAGCAAAGGAAATAGAGAAGCTCGAATTCTTTGCGCGGGAAGAATAACTCTTTTCCGGCAAGTTTTACGCGGTAACTTTGGCGGTCTATCTCCAGCTCTTCTATCGTTACTTTTTCTGTGCCGGTCTTATCGGAGAGTTTGGGGGTCGCAGCATTTGAGCGGCGAAGAAGCGACTTAACCCTTGCGACAAGTACCCTTGCCGAGACCGGCTTTTGGATGTAGTCATCAGCGCCAAGCTCTAAGCCGACGATCTGGTCAACTTCTGATGAACGAGCCGTCAGGAAAATGACAGGCAGAGTTTCCCATGCCTTATTTGCCCTGATTCGTTTACATACTTCGAAGCCGTCAAGCCCCGGCATCATGATATCAAGTACACAGACCGATACCTTATGGTCGGTAAGCTGTTTGAGTGCCTCGTTGCCGTCACCGGCTGTCAAGACTGCAAATCCCTCTTTGGAAAGATTATAGGCGAGCAGGTCGCGAATATCCTTTTCGTCGTCAACGATGAGAACGGTTTTAGTCATTAGTTCGAGCTTTAAAAGTTCTGTCATCGTAATTAACAGTATAGATTTACGGCACGTGCTCTGTTACGTCTCTATAACGTCTAAGTTATAGGAATGATAACAGTTGCGTAACATAATGGTAACGCCAAACGGGCTTTTCGCTACAATGCGGGCTAATTGCCGTATTTTTGCACCATTATAATCGCAAAAAAACTACGTGGATATTTTCCAGAAAGCATTTGATTTTACACGTGCCGATGATGTAAAAAAAGCGGGGTATTACCCGTACTTTCGCGCCATTGAAGCCAACGAGGGTCCCGTCGTTCGTATGGAAGGCAAAGATGTTATCATGGCTGGTTCGAATAACTATCTTGGCTTAACACGTGACCAACGCGTGATCGATGCCGCACTTGCTGCAGTCAAACAGTATGGCACGGGCTGTTCAGGCTCTCGTTACTTAACCGGTACACTTGATATTCATATTCAGCTTGAGCTTGAGCTTGCAGAGTTCTTAGGGAAAGAATCTTGTCTTCTTTTTTCAACAGGTTACCAAACTGCACAGGGTGTTATCCCTTCGCTTGTGGGACGCGGTGAGTATGTCATAAGCGATAAAGATAATCATGCCTGTATTGTAGTTGCAAACCTCATGACGAAGGGTATGTATGGCGAGGTTGTTCGTTATAATCACTTTGATAATGCTGATCTTGAGCGACGTCTTTCAAAGTTGCCGATAGATGCAGGGAAGCTTATCGTTACCGACGGTGTCTTCTCAACTACAGGTGAGCTTGTCAACTTACCGGAGATCATCGCTCTTGCAAAGAAATATAATGCACGAGTCATGGTTGACGATGCCCATGCTTCTGGTGTTGTCGGCTTAGGTGGTCGCGGCACGGCAAGTCACTTCGGACTAGTGGATGATACCGATCTTACGATGGGTACATTCTCCAAGACATTTGCAAGTCTGGGTGGGTTTGTTGTTGGTGCGGAACGCGTCATTAATTATATCAAGCACACTGCACCAGCACTTATCTTCTCTGCGAGTCCGACACCTCCGTCTGTTGCGGCAGCACTTGCCGCACTTCGTATCTTGCGTGACGAGCCATATCGTATGCAACAACTTCTTGATAATGCGCAGTACATGCGTGATAACTTTAAGAAGATCGGCTTTAAGATTATCGAGAATAATACGGCTATTGTCCCTGTGATCGTTGGTGATGACGTGAAGGCATTCGTCTTCTGGCGTAAGCTCTATGATGCAGGTGTGTTCGTCAATGCGTTTATCTCGCCCGGTGTGCCTGATGGCATGCAGATGATGCGTACGAGCTATATGGCTTCGCATGAGAAGCATCATCTCGACCGCATCCTCGAACTCTTCCAAGAGATTGGTGAAGATGTAGGTGTTCTTGACGAGCCGGAGATAGGTATCACAGCCGCAGAAGAGAATCGCGCCGCAGTTTCCGCAGAGTATAAACTTTCTGGAAAACTCAAAGTAACCGAAGCATCCTCACGCAAAGAGAAGCTTCGCTTCATGCGGATGGTGTGGGACATCTATCAAGGTACGCCGAACTGGACACCGCCGCTTGAGATGGATAGAATGCGCCTGATCGACGAGAAACGTAACCCGTTCTACAAACACGCTGAAGCTAAATTTTTTATCGCAGAAGATAACGGGAAAGAAGTAGGGCGTATCGCAGCAATTATCAACCACTCACATAATACACTTCATAGTGATAAGATTGGCTTCTTTGGATTCTTTGAATCTGTGAACAATCAGGAAGTTGCAAATACGCTTTTTGACACTGCAAAAGATTGGTTGAAGTCAAAGGGCAGGACGGCAATTCGGGGACCTATCAGCCCGTCTATTAACGACGAAGTTGGTATGCTCGTTGATGGCTTCGATCATCCTGCGGCATTTATGATGCCGTATCATTTGCCTTACTATGGCAAGCTACTTGAGAACTACGGCTTTAGTAAAGAACAAGATATGCTTGCATGGCATCTTGACGCAGAGAAAACTCTTTCGCCCAAGCTCAAGCGTGTTACTGACTTGATGCGCCAGCGCA
>JAYUZC010000068.1:0-2796 GCA_043752045.1 Bacteroidota bacterium
GTTCTTTGCGAGTGAGCCAGTCACAGGAAAAGAACTTCAACGACTTTACCGGAAGTGATAACGTAACTTTCACGCTCGAGAAATTCCGCTCACCGACGACATACTCACGTATACATCTTTCACAAGAACTCGGTAATGCATATTCAAACTTTGAGGGACTCTTTAGTTACAATACAAGCGAATCATTGAACTTGACAATAGCACTCTACCGAAGAGCAGCCGGAAAGGCACAGGTCAGTGTATTCGATAATGCAGAGTTTAACCCGCGTGTTGATAATTGGTGGATTCGCGGACAGTCAACGTACTTTACCCCGGAAATTGATGCGACACTTTTTATTCTTTACACAACAGCATTCAGCGGACTCAATGGTGGTATTACAATCCAGGATAGTACTACGGATATATTTGACGAGAAGCTGGCGCAGGTCTTGACACCAAACAGCTACGACCATCGCACTCGTATTGATGTGATGGGAGAATTTTCTCTGTCGCTTCTATCAGAAAAAGAACGCACAAAGCTCGGCGGATTTTATACGAAAGCATCGCGTAGAGTATTCGCCAATGATTCAGCCTTCGCTCTCAAGTATGCGCCGCTTTCACTTGCTGATAGGATTGGGTTATCACTCTCCCAACCTGTAGCACTTGAAATTGGGGCGTTCATGACAAAAGTCCTTGTCAGAGGCGACTTTCAGCTTCTAAATAAAGATAACGGCTGTGATTGTTCAGCAATCAAAGAAACTCGCTTCTCCGGCTTTGCTTCGGATTCGTTATTTATCGGAGGAGATTTTGGCTTGAGTGCTGACGGATATTTCCGTGTGACGCTTTCGCAATTATCTGTGGCAGGCGTGTCACAAGCCGATCAATTCTTTACGAACTTCGGACTTGGAGCAGAGATGAAGCTCTCACGTTTCTTCTCTCTTAGTGCACTCTATAATTACGGAAGAGACCGCGCATCACTTTCGCCGACACCGACAGCAACGTATGAAATATCAAATGTTGGTGGATTCGCCCGAGTTGGTTTTCCACTCTCAAAACGAGATAGCGTAGCGCTGAGCGTTGGTTATCTTGATAGGCGAGAGCCGGAAGGTATTGTTGCTCCGGCTGATACAACTAGATTTTCAGTACCCACTTTTTCATCAGAACAAATACATTCGAGTTCGATACGTTCTGCGCTTGATCTGTGGTTTTCTGTTTTTAGAGTTTCTCTTGCCGCAAATTATACCCCAGAAGTGAACCTCGTTTCAAACTATACAGGAAATGATGTTCTTCGTGCCCCTCTATCTGAAAAACTCAACGGCTCGGCTGCCTTCTATTATGAGGATGAAATTGCCGAAGGAAATCTGCGCTTGAGTTTGGGGCTTCGTACCCGTTATATGAACCGCCTAAGCACAACACTAAGCTACGATAATGCTTCGGATTACTACGTCTATCGCGGTAGTGAAAGTTTGGCAGGGTACCCATACAATGACGAGCGTCTGACCAAGCCGAAGTATATGTTCGATTTCCTTGTTGCCGCGGAAGTGGATAGACGTGCCCAAATCAATGTCTTGCTTCTTAATTTGACTGGTGAGCCGTTCTATACGGTCAGTCTATATCCTCGTTCGGGGATTATGTTTAAGATAGATGTTACGTGGGCATTTCTCGATTAGAACGAGTGAACTATCTGCCCAATACGTGCCTTTTTATAGGGTGAATCCTATGAAGCATATACTGTTATTCATCCTCCTTGTGCTTGCTTTAGCGGCACCAGCTTCCGCACAGCTTAACGGTGCGGGGACACGCTTCGTGTTTGCTCTACCAGAAGGACCTGAACAAATTTCCCCTGGCGAGACGCCGACGATTACACTTCGCATCATGAGCGCCTATAAAGGAAGTGGGAAAGCGATTTTACCAGGGCAGGTAATTGATTTTAGTTTTGAGCCCTATAAGGTTACATCTGTTGCTCTTCCGTCATCGATAACGATTACAGATGAATCATATACAATAGTCAACAAGTATATCATTGTTACTACTACACAGCCCATATCACTCGTCGTTCATCGGTTCATGCCCTTTGCAGGTGATGCAACCCAAATTTATCCTGATAGCCAACTCGGCAAAGAGTATATTGTCTCTTCATGGGGGATATTTAATGATGTGAATGAAAATAACTTTACACAGTTTGTAGTAACAGCAACCGGTCCTGAAACGGTGGTAAACATAACACCAAATATTGCACCTTTGGGCGGTGAAGCTGGTGTGACACGTACATTTTTGTTAGGTACAGGTGAATCAGTTATAGTGAAAGCAGATTCAAAAACAGCTTCTGGTGAGCGTGGCTTTTCAGGTACTACGATCAAAGCATCTGCTCGGGTAAGTGTCATAACAAATGTTACTTGCGGCTATGTACCGCTCAGACAACAGGCATGTAATGAGATGCTCGATCATTTGCTCCCGAAGAGTCATGTTGATGAAGGGTTCTTTATCTCTCCTCTCTCGAACACAGACCATCCGGGCAGAGTCATCTTTGTGAGTGATAGTATGAATTTTACCGTGCTTACAGGGCGCGGAGTACTCAAAGAAACTACAACTGGTTGGCTTGAGATGTCAATTAATGCGCCTGAAGTATTTAGTGTATCACAGAAGGCACAATGTTATCTTGCGACAGTTGGCAGTGATGTATATATTTTTAGTGACCCATCGCTTGTAACAGTGCTTCCTCGCTCTGATTGGCAAGATACGATGGTCTGGTACTCGCCAAAACTCTCTACAGGGTCAGGTGACCTTACAAACTATGTGACGATCGTTTACCCGAGA
>JAYUZC010000069.1:0-7226 GCA_043752045.1 Bacteroidota bacterium
AGTCCCATTGTCATTGAAGCCCACATGATATTCGGCTGCGCCCACTCTAACGAACCAGGATGCAAAACCGAATCTATACTTCCGCCTACGAACTGAACAAAGAACCCAAGTCCGAAAAGTCCGAAAACAATAGAAGGAATGCTTGCAAGTGTATTCACGGCAAATCGTATCACTCGTGCGAAGACAGATGTTTCTTTTGCATATTCAGAAAGGAAAATTGCAGTTACTGTCCCCAGTGGTACAGCCATGAGTGACATTAAGAGCGTCATTATGACAGTACCGATGATAGCGGGATAGATACCGCCCTCCATCATACCTTCGCGAGGTTCTTCTGTGAGGAATTCCCAGGAAAGACGTTCAACACCGCCTGCAACGATAGAATAGACAACGACGAGCACAATAGCCACGATCGTAAATGCTGAAAGCATTGTCAGTGATTGCGCTATCTTATCGCCAAGTTGGCTCCGTTTTTGAAATACTTCCTTCATCGTTACTTACCTTGAATACGTTTGATGAGGCGTTTGCGAATATAGAATTCTACAATAGAGTTCAACGTGAACGTAAAGACAAAGAGCATTGCCCCAAGTAAGAAGAGCACATTGTAATGCTCATCACCAAAAACTACTTCTGCCATTTCCGCACCAATCGTCGCAGCGAATGTTCGCACCGGCTCGAACGGATCAGCCGTTGACATTGCCGCATTTCCTGTTGCCATAAGTGCGATCATGGTCTCGCCGAACGCTCTGCCAAAACCAAGGATGAGTGAAGCGAACACACCGGGGATAGCTGCCGGGAGCACTACTCGTGCCGCAGTTTGCCAACGTGTTGCGCCAAGAGCAGTAGATGCATCACGAAGCGGTTGCGGTACAGCGGTTAAAGCATCTTCACTAATCGTATAAACTATCGGGATAACGGCAAGTCCCATTGCGATGCCACCGATGAAAGAGTTTAAGCGGTATGTTGTGCCAAGAATATCTTGGAAGAAGGTAGCCATTACGATAAGAGCAAAAAATCCGATAACAACGCTTGGAAAACCGGCAAGAAGTTCTATTACGGGCTTTATGATTTCGCGAAGACGTCGCGGAGCGAACATACTTGTATAGAGTGCAGCCATGATCGCTATCGGAGCGGCAAAGAGTAGTGCAATAAGCGTAGTCTTGAGCGAACCAAAGAACAGCGGTATGAGTCCGTACTTTGGAACATCAGAAACAGGTTGCCAAATTGAACCGGTAAACATCGTACCGAGCGAGGTTGCGTCCTTTCGCATCTCGGCGTTCTTTACTTCTTCTAAAGCAGCACGATCTGACTCTGCTTTTGCGGTGGCAAGTTCGGCAGGGTCGAGAGGTTCTGCGGGGGCAGGTTCCGGTGCAACTTCTGTTTTGGGAGCTTCTGACTTTGGCGCAGATTCATCAGCAAGTGGATCATACACTTCTTGATCTACTTTCCCTTTATCCTGGAAAGATGTATTACCCTCTCCCTTTGCAGGTGCTTCTGTTTTCTTTGCCGCAGGAGCTTCGTCAGCGAGCGGGTCATACACTTCTTGTTCTACTTTTCCCTTATCTTGAAAGGAAGTCTTTTCGTCTGTTTTTTTTGCAGCACGCTTTTCGTCCGCAAGAGGGTCGTAGACTTCTTGCTCCATGCTTGATGGGCCACCTACAGATGATTCACCTGATTCAGACTCCTGGGTTGCAGATGTAGATTGTTCAGAATGTACACCATGACCCTCTGTGGTGCCAAAGAAAATCGGCGATGCTTCGCGGAAGACAAATATAAAGATAAGTACGATCGCCGCGATAGAGATGAACGAAAGCCCTTTTATCAAAGACTCGATCACCGTTTCGAGAATATTCCGCTTCTTGCCGTAACTAAGCGGTTTTCTCTCCTTTGGGTTCAGTATTACCTTATTGTTAGACATGCTTTCTATAAACTCGTAAGAGAGGGCGGCATACGCCTACCCTCTCTTAGAAAAAGTCTGATATATGTAAACCCTTACTTTACAGGGAAGAAGCCCTCGTTCGTGACGATCTTCTGTCCTTCACCACCGACTACCCATTTCAAGAATTCCTTCATATCACCATTTGGCTTTTCACGGAGATAGAAAAATAAGTAACGTGTAACTGGGTAAACACCACTTGCAACATTCGCTGGTGTTGGTAAGTATGCCGTGCCTGAACTGCCTTTGCGGACTGCACATTCTTTAATTCCTTTTGCATACCCTGCACCGCCGTAACCGATACCGTTCGGGTCTTTCTTAACTGCATTCACAACTGCAGCCGTACCTGGAAGCGTTTGTGTGTTGCTTGCGAAATCAGCACCGCCAAGTACGTTATCTTTGAAGAAAACGTAGGTACCGGAGTTGTTCTCACGACCATAAAGAATAATGTCCTCATCTTTACCGCCAAGCTGTTTCCAGTTATTGATCGATCCTGTATAGATGCCTTTGATCTGCTCGAAGCTCAATTCCTTTAGAGGGTTTGACTCATTAAGATAGACAGCAAGTCCGTCTTTTGCAGTGCGTATCTCGATACCTGTTGTACCATAACGTGAGCGAAGCTTTACCTTCTCTGCATCTTTCATCGGACGGCTTGATGCACAAATGTCAGTTGTGCCGTTGATGAGTGCGCTGATGCCCGTACCAGAACCGCCGCCTGTAACCTGAATGCGGATGTTCGGATTTTGCTTCATGTATTTCTCTGCCCAACGTTGGCAGAGCTGGACCATCGTATCAGAACCCTTAACCGTTATCACCGATGCCGGTGAAAAGAAGCCGACCATCATCGTTGAGACGATAAGTGCGGCAAATGTATATAGTGCTTTTTTCATAATAGAATAACTCTCTTTCTGTTACTTTCTTTGATTATCTCTGTATTAAAAAATGTACTGTGTGCGGAAGGTAAAGCGGTTATCCTTCGGATCACCTACGATAACATCGCCGGTCTTTGTATATTCCTCAAGCATCGGCATATCAACGTTGAACATAACGCGAAGCGAACCGCCGATAAAAGCATTTACTGCTATAGTTAGCGTATTTGTTGCTAAGTCGCCGCCGAAGTCACCATTCGTCTTTATGTAGGTATAACCATTAATTTTTGCAATACTCGCAGCGTCAGTACCGGTAAAGTTCGTGTTCGGATCCCACATGTCATAACGAACAACGAGTTGGAAATCTGATGTAATGTTCTGTACAAGCATAGCATACATACCCATAACGCTCTTCTTTACAAGTACACCTGTTGGTGCGCCAAGAGCTGCGGTGTCAGCCGAGCTATAAAGAGCAGATGTGCCATAAAATGGCTGCGTACCTGTATAAAGCTCACCTTTAATAATCGTACCACCAAATGGAAGGATCGAAAGATAAAGTTGAATATCACCGCCAAGGATCGTACGGTTATTATTGAAGAGCCCTGATGAAGCGTACCCTCTTGTGTTGAATGAGTGTGGTGTGTCACCATCTTTTGAAAGAACGAGTGCGCCTTTATCACCACTATACTCTGCGACTACATTTGATATTGGTGTGATACCACCTATTGACCATGAACCGCCGATATCGAATGAGAACTCATCAGAGATCAAGAACGGGAAGCGAAGATGCCCGATGAATTCTTTCTTGTTCTGCTGGATAGCGCTTGCTGTGGTATATGCTGTTGTTTGACTAGCGAGCTGGGTGTTGACCTTTCCTGCGATATAAGCCGAATCGGTTGCACCGACTGCCGGCGGTGTCCCTGCTGTAGCACCAATAACTGCACCAGACCCAAAGAACAACTGATTTGAAGTAACTGCCGGTACTGCAGGAACAGGTCCCTTACCGAAGTTATCAGAACCGTTAAAGATACCCATTTCAAGAACAGGTGTGATACCGCCAAAGGTCGGTGAATATAAAACTTGCAAACCAAGATCACGCTCACCGTTAAAGAGGCGATTCTCGGCAGTTGAACGTTCTGCTACTTCGCGTGCACTTGATGAATAAGCTATTTCATAACCGAATGGGCGGTTCATAGAACCAAGTTGCAATGCAAGCTCCGGCATTTGCGAGTATGAATTACCGAATACATTCCACGTTGCATAGACTTCGCGGATCGAGACACCTGTCTCGATAATATCAGGGTAGATCACTGCGCTGACGCTTCCTGTAGTACCTTCAATGAGGGTCGTATGCGTAAATTTGATGCGTCCGCGGCGGATCTGGAAGTAGTTGCGCGTATTGAACTGATTGCCGAGTGAATCAATATCCTGCCATAACCACTGTGGCTGGACGTAACCGGATATCCTCATTTGGTTGAGCTTCGAGACTGATGCTTCAAGAGTTAGGATGCGTTCATTGTGCCCCTCGACCGTGCTCTCAAGCTCTGAAGCGCCTGTTTCATCCTGTGCATAGGAAAGTGTTGTCGCAAGAGCGAGAATCATATATGCGAGAGAAATTCGCGTAAGTAGTTTATGCATTAGTTATAGAGTAAGATATAAAACTGAAAGCCATTTCAGGACTGCAAAATTATTACTTAAACGTTATGTCCACATTACTCATAGATTATCAAATCATTATCAATAAAAATCTCACTACGATTGAACAGGGTTTATTTCTCCTTAACCTATCATTTATCAACTATTTAGCAGCTACACAGCCAGTAAGTACTCTGCTACTGATTTGGAAGTGGTTTAGGTGATTAGGTAATTTACATCTACCTGAATATAAAGGTTAGAGCAGCTTTTTGTCCTACGCTAACTGCACTGCGGTGGGTATATAACTATCACCAAGTATTTTTTGCTTTCATGCATGCTCCCGATCTATTCGTGAAAGCTAAATGTGCGGGAGGAAGTTTTAGGCGGTCAGGCGTTTAGCATTCTTGTACTAAACGCCCGTCGAATGATAATTTATTCCACTCCTGCCTTCTTAAGCAGTTTAACATATTTTGATTTTGGATACTCGGCGCGTAGGCGTTGGGTCCAGGTGCTGGCGGCTTCGTCGTTGCCTGCTAAGCTCGATGCCATTGCGAGTTTATAGAATGCTGTCTCGCGTTTATAGGCAGGTCCGGCTTGTGCTGTGTACTCGAAGTACGGGATAGACTCCGCAAATCGGTTCATGCCGTAGTAGCTCTCGCCCATCCAGTAATATGCGTTCGGGACAAGCTCTGGCGGACGTCCGCTCGAAGCGATCTGGCTGAATGCGCCGATAGCTGCTTGATAATCACTTGCATTAAAGCTTGCAAGACCTGATTCAAATACTTTGTATCCTGATGGGTCAGGTGTCGCATCCTGTGTAGCACCCCACGGTGTGCGGCTTGGGTAATCCGACGGCGATACCTGAGGCATATCGCGCTCCTCGGCGCTGAGCGAAGATAGATTTGCAAGTACGCTATCAGCTCGGCTCATGACGCTCTTTGCGCTCGGTGCGTTTTGCCGCGTCGTATCTGTCGGCGGCTTCTTGGTCTGCTTTTTTGCAGTTTTCTGCGAACGCGGACGGCAGGAGTTCAACCCAACCAAAAGCGTTGCTGATAAAAGAAGAAGTGTGAAAGTACGTAACTTCATGCGCGTCTCCTTTTTAATAAATGTTTATCTTAAAGCCAAGTGAGATTGATGCGCTCGATGCCGAACGTGCGGTCTCGGTGGTATGGATGAGGAATGCATCATCTTCAGGACTAACAACTACCTGCGAGCCGTCAGAGCCATTCACACGATAATCGTAAATATAATTTGTCACATCTTCGAGTCTGCCTTGCACAAAAAGATCAACCATACTATTGCCGTCTTCTGCTGAATAGAGAAGCGGGATCTCAAATCCCATCACTCCATAGATAGTGAACGGGATAGGAGGGTCATACTTGCGGGTATAGGTCGTGCTGGAATTAGAAAATGAAACACGATCTTCATAGATGCCATGAATATTCACTCCGCCGCCAACACCTACAAAGACAGAGGGCATCCCAACACCAAGTGTTGCACGTGCGTTGAAGCCGAGCGTTATTGGTATATATGTGTACTTGCGTGCTGTCGTCATTACGGTGCCGAGTGTTTCGTCATTGGTTGTACCGCCTGTCGAGATATGATAGCCCGATGCAAGCTCCATCTCAAGACCAACGATAGGGAAACGTTCGGGTCCGAACTCCTCGCCGTCAAGATTTACAACATCGATCGGGAGCAGTGGCACAACAAGCCCCATATCCATCTTCGCGCCTTCGCCGGCGCTCCAATAGATATCTTCACTTCCTGCTTTACCGTAAAGCTGGCTGCCTCTGCCGAAGCCGTAGCCACCCGAGAGCTTGATACTAAAGAGCGTATAGAGCGGTTCGCCCTCACTTGGGGCGATAACTCCTTCGGGGAAATCTTGTGAGATCGCGGGGACTGCACATACAAGTGCAGCCAAGAGAGCGAAGATGAACTTCATTTTCTTCATATTGATATTCAATTAGTTCAATTTTTTCAGACGAGCTTTTGCACGCGCAATGTATTCACTTTCCGGATAGCTAAGTATCAAACGTTGATATGCTGACTTCGCAATATCGTTCTCACCAAGCTTCTCATAGCTTGCCGCTATTTTATATTCGGCATCATCTGTCTTGCCGGAGTTCGGATACTTTTCGAGCACATCATGAAAACTGCGTATCGCATTATCGTAATCGCCGAGCGCATACATTGACTCACCTCGCCAATAGAGATAGTTTGGCATGTACGGTGAGTTCGGCTGGGCGTGAGCAAGTTCATCGAATGCGGCAAGCGCTTCGGAGTAGCGCGATGCGTTAAAAAACTTCAGAGCATTGCTGTACTTCTCATCAGGCGGTGCGGTCGTGGTCGGCAGTGTATAGGCTTCGGGTACAGGAGGCGGCGTAACAGGCGGAGCAGTTAAATACCCACCACTCTGCGGAGTTTGTGAAGCCGAGCTATGATCTAAGAGCGCGCGTAGGCGGTAAACCTCTGCTTCGAGGTCGCGGATACGCTTGCGGTGATCGCCGAGGACGTTCGTCATCGTATCAATGACAGTGATGAGCTTATCTTGGAGGATAACGAGCGAATCATACATCTGCGCCGAAGCAGCGTTCTTTTGCTGATTCGTCTTCGTATCATTTCGCCGTGACTGCTGCGACGGGCGGCAGCCCGCAATAAGCAGTGCGCAAAGTGAGAGTGCAAACATGAACCGAGTATATCGTGACGACACGTGTTCCCTTCCTATTTAGTAGAACCCAAATCCAAAAGGCAAAGATACGATAATAATAAACCCCATCAGGGGGGATGGG
>JAYUZC010000070.1:0-2793 GCA_043752045.1 Bacteroidota bacterium
ATAACGTAATCGAGTTGGACAGTGCCCAACTGCCACTTTCTCCCCAAGGCATCCTTGAGCATAAAGTCTATCTTTGGACCGTAGAATGCTGCCTCGCCAATACCAATTTCATAATCAAGCCCCATTGCATCGGCTGCATCCTTTACGTCCTTCTCTGCCTGAATCCACTGTGCATCTTCCCCACCGTACTTTGTCTTGTTTTCGGGGTCACGGAATGAGAGGCGTATCTTGAAATCATTAAAGCCGAGTGTCTTTGAGACATACTGTGTCAAGCCAATAACGCTCTTGAGTTCTTCTGCAAGCTGCTCCGGCATTAAGTAGATATGTGCATCATCTTGTGTGAACGAACGCACACGCGAGAGTCCGTTGAGTTCGCCTGACTGCTCATAACGATAGACAGTACCAAACTCCGCTAAACGAAGCGGAAGGTCACGGTAACTACGCGGCTTCGAGCTATAGATCATGTGATGATGTGGACAGTTCATCGGCTTCAGGAGATACTGCTCATCATCAACTTGTATCGGAGTGAACTGACTATCCTTGTAATATGGATAGTGTCCGCTTGTCTTATAAAGCTCTATGTTTCCGATATGCGGAGTAATAACCTGATGATATCCCATCTGCTGCTGTGTGCGACGAAGGAATGTCTCAAGCTGTTGACGAACGACTGCTCCGTTCGGCAGCCATACAGGTAAGCCACCACCTATCTTCGGAGTGATCATAAAGAGCTCAAGCTCTTTACCGAGCTTGCGGTGATCGCGCTTCTCTGCTTCTTCGCGCCGAGTTATAAACCCCTCAAGTTCTTTCTTTGTCGGAAAGCTAACCCCATAGACACGGGTAAGCATTGGGCGCTTCTCGTCGCCACGCCAATATGCACCAGCTACCGAAAGTAGCTTCTGAAATTTTATCTTGCCTGTTGAAGGTATGTGTGTACCTCGGCAGAGATCAACAAAGTTACCCTGCTCATAAAATGTAATGGGCTGACCTTTCAAACCGTCAAGGAGTTCAAGTTTGAGCCAATCCCCTTTCGCTTTGAAGAACTCTATCGCATCATCATATTTCTTCTCAATGCGGACATACGGCTCGTCTCGCTTTGATAGCTCCGACATCTTCTCCTCAATCTTCAGGAGGTCATCAGGCTGGAGCTTTACACCTTCAGGCAACTCCATATCATAATACCACCCCTGCTCGATTGGAGGTCCGATACCAAATCGTGTTCCCGGATGAAGTGCCTCGACTGCCTCTGCCATAAGGTGAGCGCTCGAGTGCCAAAAAATGGATTTGCCGTCATCATCTTCCCACTTTACGATGCGAATTCCAGCATCTTCGGTGATCGGCGTTGCAAGGTCGTAGGGCTTACCGTTTACATAAATACCAAGCGAGACCTGCGCCAAACGCGGGGAGATGGACTCGGCGACTTGCATGCCGGTTGTGCCCGCTTCGAACTCGCGGACGTTACCGTCGGGGAAAGTTATCTTGATCATACTCATAGGGGTTCGTAAACAGTAAAACTGATAGTTTCTTTCCAGTTATTGTGTGAAATATTATTGGGTTAAATAAAAAAGGCAGGCGTTATGTCGCCTGCCTTTTTGTCATAAGCTCTTTTTCACTTACCCACGTACAAAAGCCGGCGCAACTCGTGTGCGCGTCGTCGTTGTCGTGGTTGTAGTTAAAAATATCATCTAGACAATTAACGCTCTTTCTTGAGCGGTATGTTCCCTGATTTCCTTATTCTTTCACAAACCGAATAGTCTGAACTCCATCACCCGTTTCAATACGTAAGTAGTATGTACCCACTGCAAGTGATGACAATGGCAGTTCAAGATGTTCGCCCGTCATAATAGTCTCTTGTCTTTGAATAAGAGTTCTACCAAGAATATCAATGATAAACATTTTAGCATCACGAGCATCTATGCTTGAAGTAAGTGTAAGCTTTTCATGTGCTGGATTTGGATGGATAGTAAATTGTGGTGAAGTTACATTTATATCATCTACTCCATAAACTGCGCCACCACAGCCATTATAATTTCCAACTTTTATTGTAGAACCGAAGATCTGCGGCGCACCTTCGCACGATGCAAAAGAAGCATCAAAGCGAGCAGAGTCGTAGTGCACTTGGCTACAGAACGGCTCGTATGCATATATCTTGATCTGTGAGTATCCGATGAGTGAATCACCGTTAGGAAGTAACGCACTTGCAGGAAATCGAACCTTGATACGTCCGGGTATTCTTTCGGAGGAGACATCAACTCTATCACCTGTTAATGTGAACGTCCCGACATGTTCATAATCATTGCTATCATAGAATATCTTAAACTCCAATGTCGGCACAGGGAGTGTCCGCTTCAAATATATTGGAATGAGTGCGGGTTCACTATGACGTTTTTCTACGACTCCTTTGGGGACGCGGAGGGTGAATTTTGGTCCTCCAGGAATAGGTATAATGGGTAATGGATTACCTCCAGAATTAACTGTCCGCCAAACATTTCCTCCTCTATCTGCAGCAAGAATAATATTATCATTAATGGCAATAAGTGAACGGCAATCTTCTTTTAGTGATGGACCGCCAATAGGTTGCCAAGTTCTTCCAGAATCAATCGATCTATATATATTGCTTTCTTCCGAACTTGCTACGAAAATTGCCTTGTCTCCTGAAGTGCCTACACCAGCCAATGAAGGAGAATGACTTTTATATAGAGGAGTAAAAGAATCGCCATAATCATAACTCACATAAATTTCTGAAAAGTTATTCAGTTGTTCGTTGTAGTCTTCATTAATTACATAGAGCAAATC
>JAYUZC010000071.1:0-2787 GCA_043752045.1 Bacteroidota bacterium
CTTTACAAACAATTTTTCTCGGCAAGGGAAATAGAATTGCTCAAGGGTGTGTTCCGTCGTAAATAAAAAAAGACCGATATTTCTACCGATCTTTCTTCACTAACTTAAGTCTCACGTTCTTTTCTTACCGTAAGTCGAACCTCAAGCCCGTTGGCAACCCTGATGCACCGCCATAGCTTTGGTGTTTTCGGACAATACTGATATTGCCGAGGATCACTGTGCTTGCGAGTTTACGTGCGGCTTTCGGGGCTGGTACAGATGTACAAAGCTCTGGTCCGCTATGTGCGGTCCGAATTGGTGTTTCAAGAATGTTATCTGTTCTGTATTTATTACTATTTATCATAGTCGTTCCTTGTGTGAAAGAGAAGGAGCGAGATAAAACTAACCTAGGATATATGGTAAATGGTTCTCCCAGCGGAATTCATCTGGTATGCCAGATTACTATTACCCTACAACAACATTCACAAGTTTATCCGGCACAACAATCAGCTTTTTTATTGAAAGTTCGCCGACGTGTTTTGTGACCTTGTCATTACCTGTTGCGAATTTTTCAAGTTCTTCGCGTGAAAGTCCGCGTGGCACTTCAAGCTTGTCGCGTACTTTGCCGTTTACTTGCAAAATAAGCATGATGGTATTCTCGATAGTCTTTGCTTCGTCAAATTCTGGAAACGCTGAATCAAAGACAGAGCCACTATTGCCAAGACGTACCCAAAGTTCTTCCGTAATATGCGGAGCGAATGGGGCAACGAGCTTTACAATTGTTTCGATACATACTTTCGGCACAACAGGGTTATCCCCTGCAGCAACTTCATTCATACATATCATGAGTTGGCTGATGGCAGTATTGAAGTGAATGTCTTCAATGTCCTGACGTATCTTCTTGATGGTTTGATGCATGACGCGCTCTTGCGTCGGAGTCGGTGCATCGTTCGTCCAGCGATTATGGGTTTCTTTTGTGTCATCATCTGCGACGAGTCGCCAGAGGCGATTCAAGAAACGATGTACACCGGAGATGCCCTTCGTATTCCACGGTCCACCCTGATCGAGCGGTCCTAAAAACATGAGGTACATACGGAGTGTATCGGCGCCATATTCTGCAATGATGTCATCTGGGTTTACAACGTTGCCAAGAGACTTCGACATCTTCGCGCCGTTCTCGCCGAGGAGCATCCCCTGATGGAAAAGCTTCTTGAACGGTTCGGGGTAATGCACGACACCGAAGTCATACAATACTTTATGCCAAAAGCGCGAATAGAGCAAATGTGTGACGGCATGTTCGTTACCGCCGATGTAGAGGTCAACCGGATTCCAATAGTCATCTGCTTCTTTCGAGATGGCTTCTTTATTATTCTTCGCATCTGCGTAGCGAAGATAATACCATGACGAACCAGCCCATTGCGGCATAGTGTTCGTTTCACGTTTTGCGGGTTTACCTGTTTCGGGGTCAGTTGTATTTACCCAATCAGTAATAACAGCAAGCGGTGATTCACCTGTGCCTGAAGGAGCATAGCTCTTCACTTCCGGAAGTGTAACAGGAAGCTGGGAAATATCTAATGCTTTGGCATACTCGCCATCACCATCATCTACATAGATGATAGGAAATGGTTCGCCCCAGTAGCGTTGACGTGAGAAGAGCCAATCACGAAGGCGAAACTTGATAGCTTTTTTCCCTATACTTTTTTCTTCAACCCATTTGATAACTTTTTCTTTTGCTTCTGCTGTCGGAAGTCCGTTGAAGTCAAGACCTGTGATAGTACTTGCCGAGTTCATCGCTATGCCTTCATCGGAGCGAACATCATTCCAGAATGCTTCGGGGTCGAGTGCTTTCGACTTGTCGAAATCTACAACATCAATGACCTGCAATTTGAATTGTTCTGCAAACGCATAGTCTCTCTCATCATGTGCAGGCACTGCCATGATTGCACCTGTGCCATAGGAGATAAGCACATAATCAGCGATCCAAATTGGTATCTTCTCACCTGATGCAGGGTTAATAGCATACGCACCAGTCGCACATCCAGTTTTGGACTTTGCAAGGTCAGTTCTTTCGAGTTCACTCTTGGTTGCTGAACGTTGTTTATATTCTTCTACCTTTTTCTTTTGGTCGGTAGTAGTTATCACATCAACGAGCGGATGCTCGGGGGCAAGGACCATATATGTTGCACCAAAGATCGTATCAGGACGAGTTGTATAAACACGAATGTCTGCATCATGCCAATCAACGCTAAAGTCTATCTCTGCCCCTGTACTTTTACCAATCCAATTACGTTGCTGCTCAACGGTATGATGCGGCCAATCGAGTAGTTCAAGGTCTTGCAATAATCTATCGGCATACGCAGTGATGCGAAGCATCCACTGGCGCATGTTGCGGCGGATAACGGTAAATCCTTTTTCTTCCTGTTCGGGGACTTCTTCATTCGCAAGCACAGTGCCAAGTTCGGGGCACCAGTTTACGGGTGCATCATGCAAGTATGCAAGACGGAAGCCAGCTAATATGTCGGCTTTCTTTTTATTCGAGAACGAAGCCCAGTCGGAAGCTAAAAATCCATCGCCGCCTTTAGTCTCAAACTTCTTTATCAGTTCGTCAATTGGCTTCGCTTTGTTTTCTGTTGCGTCAAAATATGAATTGTATATCTTGAGGAATATCCACTGTGTCCACTTGAAGAAGTCCGGGTCAGTCGAGTTTATCTCACGATCCCAATCATATCCGTACCCGAGCATATCAAGCTGTTTACGGAAGTTGATGATGTTCTCCGCAGTCGTAATAGACGGGTGAAGTTTCATCTT